>CAYNGW010000005.1:0-27819 GCA_964396955.1 uncultured Rikenellaceae bacterium
GGGGACCTGCTGGCCTTGGAATACGGACCGGTTAAAGAGAAAATAGAAAAACTGGTTCATGTTAATACTTTTTCCGGTTTCAGTGGTTGGCAACTGGCAAATAATGCTCTGCACTGTGTACCATATATAATGTTTGATCCGTCAGAATTCAGGGATGAAGAAGTAAGAAGATTTGCTGAATTCATTAAGAAGCAGGATACCGTGCTGATCCTGAAAGTCAAACCTTCGGCTAAATTTATGTGGGATAATAAAATGCCATTGAAGAAATATCACTTTGCAGAAATGCAGAGGCGGCAGAGAATTTACTTATATACATGGAATTATCTGGGGGAAAATGTATACCGCAAATTCGGATCCTATATTATTAGAAAACATCCTTTGTCATTTGCAAAACACTTTCTTCTGCCTAATTGCAGATTACTCTTGTATCCGACAGATGACCAGATCATTAAAATCTTCACTACGGATGATATACCTGATAATCTTTTAAAGGAATGGTTCGGATTTGAGGAAGCAGAAAAGATTTATAGCAGAAGTAAGGTATTTGAAAAAGGATTCTTCCTTATTCCTGTCGGGAGATTAATTATCTGGATCCTGGTATTAGCGGCAGTCGTGATTTATCTGATAAGGAGAAAACAAATTTTATGGCGACCGTATCAGCAAGCTGTATTCCTGATGGCATTGATTTTTCTTGCGATATATTATGCTTTCAGTGCTTATGCGGGGCCTTTTGAACTGCGGTATGTTGCACCTGGTCATTTGATACAGGTTTTAATATTTTTTATAATTATTGATAATGTCATTGTTAAAACCGGGAAACCGGAAAAATGATTGAATTATGAATTCATAAGGTTTGATTATTTTTGACATATTATATACCCAGGTGAAATTAATATGAATCAATAGTAAATAAGAAAAGTCAATTGGACCTGACATCTTTAAATATTGCTGAAATTGTAAATGGGACCCTGAAAGGGAATCCGACTCTGAAGGTATCAGATATTTTTACTGACAGTCGCCGGTTCAGCTTTGCAGAAGGACTGGCATTCTTTGCGATCAGAGGTAAAAACCATGACGGACATTTATTTATTGATGCGCTTTACAAAAAAGGGGTCCGTATATTCATTGTTGAAACATTGCCGGATAACACGGGAAGCTATATTAACTCAGCCTTTATTCAGACAGAAAATACAATAAATGCTCTTCAGCTTCTTGCCGCTTATCACAGAAGAGCTTTTAAATCAACCGTTATTGCAGTTACCGGCAGTACCGGAAAGACAATAGTCAAGGAATGGCTTGCTGACGTACTCGGACTTTCAGCACCGGTGATAAGAAGTCCTAAAAGCTATAATTCCCAGATCGGAGTGCCCCTGTCGGTTCTGAAGCTGGATGATAAATATACTCTCGGAATATTTGAAGCCGGAATATCCCTGGCGGGCGAAATGGAAAACCTCCGGAAAGTCATTGATCCTGATATCGGAGTCATTACAAATATTGGCGATGCACATAGTGAGAACTTCCCTGATATCACAACAAAGGCAGGGGAAAAACTGAAGCTGTTTCTGAATGCATCAATGGTAATCTATTGCAGCGATCAGAAGATAATTCATAAGCTGATCATTAAGGACCGGTCACTCAGGGCAAAAAAGCTTATTGACTGGTCCTGCGAGAATACAAAAGCAGCAGTCTTTGTCAGGAAGAGTCCCCTGCCCGGAAGTATAACAAGGCTTGAAATGAGTTATCAGGGAAAAACAAGTGATTTTATCATTCCGTTCAATGACCGGGCTTCAACAGAAAATGCAATAACTGTTGCAGCCGTTTGCCTGGCCATGGGAACTGATCCTGAACTTATCAGAAAAGGAGTGGCCGGACTGGTATCGGTGGCCATGAGGATGGAGATTAAAACAGGGATAAATAACAGCCTGCTTGTTGAAGATTATTATAATTCAGATCCGGGTTCCCTCGGAATGGCAATAGAATACCTGAAGGGGCAGAATAACAGGAAAACTACTCTGATTCTCTCTGATTTTGTACAAAGCGGTCGCGACGAGAAGGAATTATACACCGGGGTAGCGGAGCAGGTCAGGAAAAACGGGATAAATAAATTCATAGGCATTGGCCCCGCACTTGCCAGGAACAGCACATTTTTCGGGAAGGACGCGTTATTCTATTATTCAACTGATGAATTCATCCAGCGTTTTAATCCGTCTCAGTTCAGTAACGAGGTAATTCTTCTGAAGGGAGCCCGCAAATTTGAGCTTGAAAGAATAGGAAAACTCCTGGAGCAGCAGGTGCATCAGACCCTTCTTGAGGTAAACCTTGATGCGATAGCTCACAACCTCAACGAATTCAGGAGATACCTTGATCCCGGAACCCGTATCATGGCAATGGTCAAGGCATTCGCATACGGAGCGGGTCCTGCCGAAATAGCAGGATTACTTGAGTTCCATCGTGTCAGTTATCTGGGAGTTGCTTATGCAGATGAAGGTGTTGAACTGAGAAATGCCGGCGTTGCACTCCCTGTTATGGTAATGAATCCTGATTATTCCTCGGCGGAACAAATGATAAGGTATGATCTTGAGCCTGAGATATATAATTTTACCTCTCTTGAAAGATTCTCGGATATTGCCTCGAAACATGGTCTTGTTCAATACCCTGTTCATATCAAGATTGACAGCGGGATGCACAGGCTTGGCTTCATGCCGGATGATATTGAAGAGCTGGCTTTACGAATTAAATCGCTGGAATCCATTAAGATAATCTCAGTATTCTCTCATCTTGCTTCAAGCGAAGATCCCAGGTTTGATCAGTTCACACATCGGCAGGCAGAAATATTCCTTGATGCCGCATCAAAGTTAAGGGCGGCGACTGGTTACCCGTTCCTGAAGCATATCTGCAATTCCTCGGGGATCACCCGTTTCCCGCAATACCAGTTTGATATGGTGCGGCCGGGTATAGGTATATACGGTGTCGGGAATTTTGAGGGACTTAACCTGAAGCCGGCAGGACGCTTCAAGACCAGGATATCACAAATAAAGAAGATCCCTGCCGGAGAACCCGTCGGATATGGCTGTGCTGATATTTCAGACATGGGAAGGACTATTGCAATTCTCCCCGTGGGATATGCTGATGGTCTGAACAGGAAGCTTGGGAACAGCAATGGCTCCCTGGTCATTAAAAACACCAGGGTATCGATAATTGGCAATATATGCATGGACATGTGCATGGCCGACATTACCGGCCTGAATGCGGAGGAAGGTGATGAAGCTGAGATCTTCGGTGAGAATATCAGGATCGATGAACTGGCAGAAAAATGCGGGACTATTCCTTATGAGATACTTACCTCAATCCCTGGCAGGGTTAAAAGAGTTTTTTTCAGGGAATAACAGGAAGCAGGGCATGATAATCATGTCCCGGTTTCAGTACTTTGCCACCAGCGGCATTCTTCTTCCGGATCCGAAGGATTTGGATGAGATCCTTAGAACAGGAGGGGCCTGGTATCTTTTATACTCACTGGTGTTGATCATCCTTATCACTCTTTCAACTGTCGGTTTGTCAATACCCTCGCCAGTTATCCCGTCCGCAGGCTTCTGAAGTTCAATATACTGGTAAAGTATCGAGTCCAGGATCCTGTAATCCGGAAGGGAGTCCGTATCAAGTTGTCCCGGCCTGAGTTCAGCTGAAGGAAGTTTTTTTATAATATTCAGCGGGATTATTTCCTGATTCCTGTTTATGTAGCCTGCAAGCCTGTAAATATCCGTTTTATAGACATCACCAAGCACTGACAATCCGCCGGCCATGTCTCCGTAAAGTGTACCATAACCGACTGCTGCCTCACTTTTATTTGAGGTGTTTAAAAGAATGCTTCCGAATTTGTTGGATACTGCCATAAGCAGGACAGCCCTGATCCTTGCCTGTATATTTTCCTCGGTAACATCCGTTTCCTTTTCTTTGAACAGAGGTCCGAGATCTTCTTCAAATGCACGGAATGGCTTTTCAATGCTGATGATATCATATTGTATTGTAAGTTTTTCAGCAAGTGCTACAGCATCTTTCACAGAGTGTATTGAGGAATATCGCGATGGCATCAGCAAAGCTCTGACGTTCTTATTTCCAAGCGCTTCCACTGCCAGGCAAAGGCATAATGCCGAATCTATTCCGCCTGAAAGACCCAGAATAGCGGATTTGAAATTTGTTTTTGTAAAGTAATCGCGGATCCCTGTCACAAGGGCTTTAAAGATTAGTTCAACAGTATCCGGATTTTCCATGCCCCCGGGAATGGAAGTATTAAATATCTCGTCTGACGTGAATGTTTCAACAGCTTCCTCAAAGAAAGGCAATCTCCTGAATATCTCTCCTTTCCTCGTCACAATCATGGAGGCTCCGTCAAATATCAGTTCTGAATTTGCCCCTGTCTGATTTACTGTGATCACCGGGACCTTATACTTTGCTGCCTTAACCATAAAAATGTCTGCTTTCGACTCAATTTTGGAATAAGAGAATGGCGATGCTGCAATATTTATAATGATATCCGGATCATGCTTTGACAGTTCCTCCAGCGGGGAGACGGTGTAGAGCCTCTTTTTCTCAAATTCATTATCAAATGATTGTTCATCCCACAGATCCTCACATATTGTAAGTGCAAGCTTTAATCCCCTGAATGAAAATAGGGAAAAACTGTTTCCGGGCTCAAAATACCTGTATTCATCAAAGATATCATAGGTAGGCAGAAGGGCTTTGTTGGCGGAAAAGATTATCCTCCCTTCTGACAGCACAAGAGCTGAATTATAAAGTTTTTTCCCTTTGGGATTTTTATTGATCACCGGCGATCCTACTACAGCTGCAATCCCCCTGCATTCTCTTGCAATCTCATTAACAGCCTGGTTGCATTTTTCAATGAAATCCAGCCGGTCAAGCAGATCGAGTGGAGGATATCCGGGTATGCAAAGCTCCGAGAAAACAATAATATCGGAACCCTCACTCTTCGCTTTTCGTATGGCATTGCAAATGAGGTTCCTGTTCCCGGCAAAATTGCCGATGTGGTAATTCAGCTGTGCAACCGTTATCTTCATCAGTTTCAGCTAAAAGTTGACTCCCAGCCTTATGGATACAAATCTTTGCGTCACTTTATCAACAGGCTGGTTTCCGTTATCTTTGGTAACGTCCAGGAAGTTGTTCTCAAAACCGATTCCAAGTATTGCTGAAGTATTTCCGCCAAGTCCGTATTCAATCCCGGCCATTATGTGATAGGAAATGTTGAACAATTTCAATTCCGGGGTTGCTTTTTCCCCTTTTATTTCGAGTGACGGAATATCAGCTTTACCGCCAATCCTGATTTTAGGATCCAATCCGACATCGGAATAAAATGTAAGGTACCCGATCTGGTTCGTTTTCAGCTTAAGTCCCAGAGGTACAGCCATATACTGGATCTTATATAAAACCGGTTCGTTGGCCGGGACAATTTCGGTATCCACCAGCCCAAGTAATATAGTATCCTCGCATACAAGCCGTCCTGCCGCATTGATGAGATTCAATCCTGTTGAAAATGAATAGTTGGGGCTGAATGGTAAATCGAACATGAGTCCTGCATTAATGCCAGGCCTTGCACCATCATTATTTACGGCATTATTATCGGTACCAAACCAGCTGATAAGCGGATCAAAATGCACTCCGATGCTAATTCTTTCCTGGGCAGACATCCTGGCAGGAAAAAAGAAGAATACCAGTAAGTATAGGATGGAAATCTGTTTGATATTCATTCCCCTGAGTGATTTCATAATCTTCAAAGTTTATATAATTAATCATTCATCAGGGCAGTAAAATTAACAAATAAAAATTGAAGTTCAGAATAGCAGCAGTAAGGATAAAAGTATTTATTTTAGGGATCTTAATAAATCACGTCATGCGGATACGTTTCACAGGTGTCCTGATTATAATATTTTTCATCCCCGGGCTGCTGTCCTGTAAAAAGAATCCTTACAGGATCAACATTTCCTCTGTTTCTGCAGACATCAGGGTAATGAGGCTTGAAAAGGATCTTTTTACGATTGATCCTGCTGAAATACCTGCTTCGGTTCCTGATATCCGGGAAAAATATGAGGAATTCCTTCAACTGTTCAGCTATGTTATCAATACAGGGGATGTGGATGATTCCTCATTTAACGATTTTCTTGTAAGGTTTTGTACCGACAGGCTTAATAATGAGGTATATGAATCTGTCATGCAGCTTTATCCTGACGTTGCGGAAATAGAAGAAGATCTGGAAGATGCCTTCCGTCATTATAAATGGTATTTCCCGGGTACAAAGATCCCTGCAGTATACACATGCATTAACGGATTCAATAACAGTCTTATCATCGGAGATTCGGTTATCGGCATCGGGCTTGACAGGTATCTCGGCAGGGATTGTAAATACTACCAGCGGCTTCATATCTACAGGTATCTTGCCGCCAGGATGAACTCCTGGAATATTGTTCCCGACTGCATGTACGGATGGGGTGCTTCAGAATGGGATCTTAATTCAATGGGATATCCGGCAGATGATGTAATGACCGCAATGATACATGAGGGCAAGCTTAAATATTTTGAAAAATGTATGATGCCTGAGATAAATGATACAGTTCTTTTCGGATTCTCAGCAGACCAGATGAAATTCTGCAGGAATAATGAGAGACAGATGTGGTATTATCTTATTGAGAATAACCTTCTTTTCAGTACAGATCAGTTTACTGTCAGGAAACTGACTGGTGAAGCTCCTTTTACCGCCTATTTTACGAATGAATCGCCGGGAAGAGCAGCAACCTGGCTTGGTTTCAGGATCGTTGAGTCATATATGACGAGGAACAAAGACAAGGACCTTGGCGGAATGATGGATAATATTGATATTCAGGGTCTTCTTGAAGCGGCAAAATATGATCCCAGGTAATTAAGGTATTATAATAATAAAATAAATAAGGCCGTTGTTTGCAACGGCCTTTCTTTTTCTTTTTGATTGCATTATTCTGCAGGATGAATTGCCTCAACCGGGCAAACATCTGCACATGCACCGCAGTCGGTGCAAATATCCGGATTGATCTTATAGATGTCGCCCTCAGATATAGCTTCAACAGGACATTCATCAATACAAGTTCCGCATGCAGTGCAATCTTCGTTGATTTTGTAAGCCATTTCTTCTATTTTTAATTTAATAAATTACGGTAATCGCACAAAACTACCCAAATTTTCTCATTTTAAAAAAATGCAACAGAAAATATACAATAACCATGCCTTTTTTATCATCGGGAGCTATTAAAAGTCGAGGCTGAAGGACAAATAGAATATCCTGGGCAATATATAATTATTCTCTATTCCCCATGCCCAGTCAGTCCTGACAAAATAACCCAGTAACTGGGCACGTGCTCCGGCTCCGAATCCTGCCACGATAGGTTCCCTGTTGGAATCGAGTACTACAGTAATGGGACCATTGTGGAAGACTTCACTGTCCCATGCATTTTCACCTGACCAGGGTGATCTGCCTGTCCAGGCTGTCCCGATATCACCGAAGGCAACTACCTGGAGACTGTTCAGAAAGTTTGAACGAAGAGGATGCCCGGCAAAATACCTGATGATGGGCCATCTTATTTCGCTGTTTATCAGGGCAAAATTGTTTCCGTTTCTGATATTCTGACTGAATCCCCTCAGATTGGTGGCAAGTGTCTGAAAGCCATAGTTCATACGGGGACTGACAGGGATTGTATTATCGAACATGGTGTATTTGCTGAAAAGATATCCCATCCAGTTGTCGACTCCTCCCAGGTAATATACCAGCTTTGTTGGACCGTATGATGTGCTGGCTGCAAACCGGTTCGCCCATATAAGCTCCCTGTGTATTTTTGTGTATTTCCTTAAATCAACGCCAACGACAATCATATCCGACTTATCGTATGTGAGTTCTTTATAGTATTCGCCAAAAACCTTAAATCTTGTCCCGTAATAGATATTTATGCTTCTCTTCCTTGTATTATCATAAATAAGTTCTCCTTTCAGGCTGACCCAGTGACGGGCAAGACTTTTTTTACTTAGGGATGCCAGGTCGGACGGCATATACACATGCCGGTCGTAACGGTATGCCAGGGTTCCTTTAAGTGCAAGAACAGGGGTAAATGGTTTGGAAAATGAAAGGTACAGATTGTGCGTATGTGACTTGAAATCGCTTGAATCATTTGAACTGAAGAATGCCAGCCTGTGAAAAATAAATTGTTTGTCAAATTTTCCCTTCAGGCTCTCAACACTTACCAGGTATTCATTACTATCGAAATTCCCCGAAAATCTGAATCCCCCGGTGATCCTATAGTCCTCAAAAAGGTCAATTGCACCGATCCTGGAGAGGACATTTAATCCTGGATTGAAATATGGAGCTCCTCCGCTGTAAACCTGGTATGAGTTATTAAGAAAGCTGAAATCAACCTGGTTGGCAATATAATTATTGTAGAAGGAAGTTTCGTAGATCCTTATCTGAGGCATGGCAATTTCCCCTGTATCAAGATCTATATCCATGTAATCTTTTCTCCAGAGCTGCTCAAAGTAGTTCTGTTTTTCTTTCTCAAAGATATAATGGGTTATATCAATTGGTTCGTTTTTTACATAATACTCATAAAGGGGCTTTGTAAGGGTATCCCTTCTTTTCTTATCTTCGGCAATCAGCCACTGCCTCAGCTGGTTTATGCTGTCGGCTTTATGGAGCATTATGGTCTTTTCCCTGCGGAAAGAGCTTAAGTTAACCTCATTTTCCGGTATTGGAGCTGAACTGATCAGGCTGCCTTTCCTGAGGAGAAACCTGTTCTTGCTGAAAAGGATTTCCCCATAGGTGTCCGATGCATTAATGACCGACTGGTTAAGAATATTCCTGTCATAGTTTGTGACAGGAAGAGAATTAATGAAATACCTGTAATGTGTGGCAGTGTCAATATAGCTTATTGCACTGTCGAATGTTGCTGTATATCTGTTAAGAACGCCATTTTCATCTCCTATATAGGCAAACTTGTTTTGGGTGATCCCAGCAGGTGAAAACCTGTTGGTATATTTGCCTTCAGACAGTCTTGTAAGTACATTATTCTTGCTTAAGATGTTATAAGTGAAAAGGTCAAATGTCAATCCGACTTTTTCAAACGGATCCCCTGAATTTGTAAGGGTATCCGAAAACCTGTCTGATGAAAAGATTATTTCATTTGGATCATCATTCAGGAAAGAGGGATAAAGATCATCAGCTAGATCCCAGGTGATCTGTTCATTGGTCCCGGAGGCAATGGTGTGTATATAAATATCTGTTACGCCATCTTTCACCGCAGAGAATATCAGCCTGGATCCTTCCGGGGAATAAGAAAAATCAAGGATCTTGTCAAAATACAGAAGGCTCCTTTCTTCAGTAGTTTTCTCGGTGATCCTGTAAAAGTACATCATTATGGCGGCTTTTTCTTCATTTATGATGGTAAGTATTCTCCCGTTTGGGTGCCAGGCAAGTACAGGATAAGTCTCATCAATCATCTGTTCAAATCTTGGTTCAGCCCTGAAAATAATCTTCAGTTTCTCAGTATTCTGATCATACAGCCAGACCCTTTTTCTTCCCCAGTCGTTTGTTACGTATGCAATATACTGACCATCAGGACTTACTTTAACTGTCTGATAGGTCTGTTCTCTTTTTGATCTGCGAACCGTATTTTCATCGTAGCCCGGCAGGTTCCTGTCAGAAGAATATTCATTCCTGTAATACTCCTTCCATTCTTTCAGAAGATCTTTCAGGTCCTTGCCGATAACATAAAGAAATCCGTCATCAATATGTTTATAGACCTTTGTCAGGTAAATTATATTCGGGATGAGTGCATCTCCGTATTGTATACCCAGAAACCTCCAGAAGGAGAGCCCGGCATAAACTGCATCTTCATACTCCAGGTTGTTTATATTCCTGTATTTTTTTGATGTGAACCCGTCTTTGACCCTGTTTTCAGCCTCATAATCCCATCCATAAGATACATAATTAATAAGCCCCTTGATAAACCAGTCAGGCAGAGTGATAAGGGAGGCACTGGCTACCCGGTCCTTTATATCGGCATTATACAACATTTCATTAATAATCGACTCCGTGATCGAAGCAGCTATCAGCTTTTGAAAGGCCACATGGTCGCCTTCATAATACAACATTACCTTGTTTTCTATTATCCTGCTGAAACCGCCGGTGTTATAGCTGTCTTCGTCGGAAGTGACAAGTCCGACGTTGGTTTGCTTGTATTCGGCATTTTTATTGTAAATGATGAATATCAGCCTCTTCTCCAGTGAATAATCAAAGAAATCTTCAATTTCTTCAAGCTTTTTTATTGCATAATCTGCAGTATACTGCGCCAGGTCACGTCCGAATTCATTGAAATAGCAATCGAAATCATCAAACCTGTAGAACATCCAGTAGTAATCATAGTATTGGACTCTGTTCTTGCCAAAGGTCATCTGGTGGCCGTTATAAAACTGACCACCGGCATCTAAATATAAGATGCAGGCCATAATAATGATTATCAGTCTGCGGGTGCTTCTCATTCTGTCCGTCCTCATGCGGCAATCCGGATTCTCAGGCAACAAAATTTATTCCAAATAACCCTGATTGAGCAACAAAACTAATGATATTATGTTTTATAATATTCAAAAAGGTTAAAGTTTGCTATTTTTGTTCAGAAAAATGGTTCATTGATTTTACGGTCCGGTTTTTGTATTATGTCATGCAACCAATTCCCGTCAGGAATTGTTTATGTAAAAAACCGTGGCAATAAGGTATTTATTATGTTTAAACTATATTTTATTTATATTATGAAGAGATTATTTTTGTTTCTGACAATCTTGTCAGTAAGTGCTTTAATCATGGCACAACCCATGATGAAACTTTCAGAAAGTGAGCACAATTTTGGTACCTTTAAGGAGGAAGCAGGAAAGCAAACTCATGATTTTGTTGTAACCAATACCGGTAATGCTCCTCTTGTGATCCAGAATATTGTTGCATCATGCGGCTGTACACAACCTGTTTGGACCAAGCAGCCTATACCGCCCGGAGGAAATGGTAAAATTACGGCTAATTATGATCCGGCTAACCGTCCCGGTCAGTTTAACAAAACACTCTCAGTATATACAAATTCAAAGCCGGAAGTAGTTGTCCTTGTTCTGAAAGGCGAGGTGATACCACGTGAGAAGACCATTGAAGAGATTTTTACCTTCCCGGTTGGTTCAGTGAGATTTGAAAGCAATCATCTTGCTTTCACAAATGTCAAAAAAACTGAAAAGAAGATAAGAGTGATGCAACTTATCAATATATCCAAGGAACCTGTTAAGGTAGGATTTGAAAATCTTCCTGCTCATCTCACTGTTAAAGCAAATCCTGAAACCCTGAAACCCGGGCAGAAGGGAATTGTGGAGGGAACCTATGATGCTACAAAGAACAATGGATGGGGCAATGTTAGCGACATGATAAAAATAATGCTTAACGATGTCGTACAGGAAAATGTATATTATTATGTATCGGCAAACCTGGTTGAGGATTTTTCCTCCATGACGAAGGAGGATATGGAAAAGGCCCCGGTTTTCAAGCTTGCTTCTTCAACCATTGATCTTGGAACAATACCCGGCTCAACAGCCAAGGAAGTTGAGTTTAAGTTCACCAATGAAGGCAAATCAGACCTGACAATACGACATGTCAGGTCTACATGCGGATGCACAGCAGTTTTGCAGGGGCAGGTAGGCGTTGGAATAAAACCGGGTGAATCAGGCTCAGTTAAAGCTGTATTCAACTCAGGCAGCTACAAGGGGAAAGTCACCAAGGCTATTTATGTTTATACCAACGATCCGAAAAATTCAGAGGTAATACTGATGCTGAATGCAACTGTGGAACAGACAGCCGCGGTAAAGTAGATCATTGGTTTTAAGTTAAAAATAATTAATTAAGAGGGTGTCATTCAGGAATATGGCACCCTTTTATTATTTTTGCATCTGGATATTTCCCGGAATGGAAGAAAAGACAAGATATAACAGTGCTCTGAAGGTTCAGAAGGGAATAGTACGGCCTCCAAGCATTAACCCTGAAGTTCTGAACGGAAAGGGGAAGAAGAGAAGTAAAAAGTACTCCGTGGATGAATATGTATCGGGTATCCTTTCGGGCAACAGGACCATCTTAAGCAGAGCTATAACCCTCACAGAGAGCTTATTACCAAAACACTCCGAAATAATACAGGCGATTATAGAAAAATGCCTTCCATACAGCGGCCGTTCTGTAAGAATTGGGATAACCGGGATTCCGGGAGCAGGGAAAAGCACCTTTATTGAATCTTTCGGTTTATATCTTACGGGGCGGGGCAGTAAACTTGCTGTTCTGGCAATTGACCCGAGCAGCGAAAAGACTAAAGGCAGCATACTTGGCGATAAGACAAGAATGGAAAAACTGAGCATTCATCCGAGTGCTTTTATCAGGCCTTCGCCTTCAGCAGGCACTCTTGGTGGCGTGGCAAGAAAAACAAGAGAGACAATCATACTTTGTGAGGCAGCAGGATTTGATACAATTCTGGTCGAAACAGTGGGTGTGGGACAATCTGAAACTTCGGTTCACTCCATGGTTGACTTCTTCCTTTTGCTGATGCTCGCCGGTGCGGGAGATGAGCTCCAGGGGATAAAACGCGGCATTATTGAAATGGCTGATGCAATTGCAATTACCAAGGCTGACGGAATAAACAGGATTGCTGCGGAAGGAGCCAGGATATCATTTCAGAATGCTTTGCAAATGTATCCTGAACCTCCGTCAGGATGGAAACCACGGGTAATGATATGTTCTGCAGTTGAAAATACGGGGATCGGAGAACTGTGGGACACAATAATGGAATATATTGCCTTTACAACAAAAAGCGGCTATTGGGACGAACGTAGAAAACAGCAGGCTGTTATACGAATGCATGATACGATAATCGAATACCTGAATAATTCATTTTACAATAATGAGAATGTTAAAAAGATAAGGCCGCGCCTGGAGCATTTATTGCAGAAGGGCAGAATTACATCATACAGGGCGGCCGTTTATCTGATTGATAAATATCTTAAAAGGTGATTTGAATTTAAAATTACTTATATATTTACGCGTTTTGAATAATTGAAGCCAGAGAAATACTTATAACTATTGAATATGAAAAAAATCATTTATCTGTTTTTAGCGGCACTTATTGCCGGCTGTAGTTCAGAACCAAAATTTGTTGTAAAAGGAAACATCCGGGATTCCGACAGCATGACATTTCTTCTTCAGAAAAGAGAAGCCGGTGTATTTGTCAATCTTGATTCAGCAATCTCAAAAAAAGGTATCTTTAAAATGACAGGTGCAGTTGAGTATCCGGAAATGGTGCAACTGGTTGCAGTGGAGGATCAGAAAAGACTTCCCTTCTACCTTGAGAACTCCGAAATCACGATTACAGGCAAGCTTGATTCCCTTTATGATGCAAAAGTTGCCGGATCAAAAACACAGGATGAATACCAGGCTTTCATGGATTCCAATAAACCTTTAAGCGAAAAATACTCAAACTTATATACTGAATACCAGGCTGCCCGCCAGGCAAATAATGTTGAAAAAGTCGCTCAGCTTGAAAAGGAAGCGGAGGCTATCCAGAATGAGATGACTCAATTGGAAAAAGATTTTGTAAAAAATAATCCTTCATCCTATGTGGCGCCATCAATATTGAAGAGTCTGAGCTATGATATGGAAGCAGTGGAGATTGAGGCTGCCATCAATGCAATGGATACAAATGTCGCTAAAATGCCGGTTGTAAAAGACCTTATGGCATTAGCCCGGGTAATGAAGGCAGTGGCTGTAGGGCAGAAAGCTCCCGATTTTACGCTTAATGATGCAGACGGCAATCCCGTTTCTCTTTCATCAAAGATCGGATCAAAGCTTCTCCTGATCGATTTCTGGGCAGCATGGTGCAATCCATGCCGTCAGGGAAATCCTAATGTGGTTAAAATATATAAGGAGTTCAGCAAGAAGGGATTTGATATTTTCGGAGTATCTCTGGACAGGGAAAAAGAGGACTGGATCAAGGCAATAGCTGATGATAAGCTCACATGGACACATGTCTCGGACCTTCAGTTCTGGAACAATGCTGCTGCAAAGCAGTACGCAGTGAACGCAATCCCTGCAAATTTCCTTCTAGATGAGACTGGAACCATCATTGCCAGGAACCTGAGAGGAGAAGATCTGTATAATAAGGTAAAAGAGATTTTGGGTAATAAATAAGGTACACGGTACATGGTATACATACGGTACAAGGTACACAGGTTCTGAAATATGATTTCCCTTGTACCTTGCACCCTTTTTTATTCTTTTTCCTTGTTCAGCTCTTCGAGCATAAATCCCGTACCCCTTACAGTCCTGATGTCCAGATTTTTATCTTCAGAAATATATTTTCTGAGCCTGCTGATGAAAACATCCATGCTTCGGCCAAGAAAATAATCATCCTCACCCCATATCTCTGTCAGGATATCTTCTCTTGCAAGGATTTTATTCTTATTGATAATGAAATACTTAAGAAGCTGCGCTTCCTTAAGGGTAAGCTTCTCCTTTGTATTTCCACAGATAAGTTCAAGCGTATTGAACTTCAGCACGGTGTTTGAAATTTTAAATTCATCATTCGTTGATGAATAGGCCCGTTTGAGGATATTATTGATTCTGAGTATAAGTACTTCAGGATCAAAGGGTTTTGTTATGTAATCATCAGCTCCGATCTTCAGTCCCCTGACAATATCCTCCTTGAGGCTTTTTGCCGTCAGGAAAATAAGAGGCACATCAGGCTGGACTTTTTTAATCTTTTCCCCGAGGGTGAATCCGTCCATTTCCGGCATCATTACATCCAGTACGCAGATATCTGGTTTCTCCCGGGTGAATAATTCCCAGGCTTCATTACCATCGCGCGCAAGTGTTACATCGAACCCGCTAATGGTTACATACTGAGACAAAATATTACCGAAATCCCTGTCGTCTTCTGCCAATAATACTTTCATAAATCCTTTCAAATATTTTAGTAAGGTATTGTAACTGTAAATATACTACCTTTTCCCGGTTTACTGCTAACTGTAACATCTCCCCCGTGAGCTACTGCAATTTTTTTGACATAATAGAGCCCCAGCCCCAGCCCCTTGTATTTATGAATATTGCCAGAAGAGGCACGATAAAACTTGTCAAATATGTGTTTCTGATCATTTTTGCTTATTCCGATCCCGTTATCGGCGATCCTGATACAAATGTTTTTATCATCTGTTATTCCTTCAATGTCAATGACCGGCTCTTTATCAGAATATTTAACTGCATTTGAAAGAAGATTGTTTATCAGGGTGGTGAAATAAACAAGATCAATATCTGCTTTTGCGCCATTAAATCTGTATTTCTGATTTAATGCAGCATAATCTCCGCATCCAGTCATGAAGCTGCTGACAATATCATTCATGACCTCCTCAATATCAATTTTTTTCCTGTCGAGTTGGAACTGCGTCCTTTCCCACATGCTTATTTCGAGGATCATATTAATAAGCTGGTTAAGATGGACGCTCTGTTTACCGATAAGCTTTGCCGTTTCAAGGATCTTTGAATCATCGGCTCTGATCTTTTCCATTTCAAGGGTTTTACCCGCTACTGTAATTGTGGCAAGGGGTGTTTTAAGCTCATGTGTCATATTGTTAATGAAATCAGTCTTGAGATTTGACAGCCTCTTCTCTTCCATCAGGTTGCGGTATGTATAAAGAAAGATCACAACTACAATAAGCATGCTGAAAATGCTCATTGTCAGCGACCAGGCAATTTCCTGCAGGATCATTTTCTGCTTATCCGAAAAGTCGATATAATAATCAAAATACAAAGCATAATTATTGCTGACTTCGCGTGTCCGATAAACCAGGATACTGGATTTTGATCCTTTAAGGTCAATAGAGATGTCTGCCCTGTCTGAAGGCTGGCGGTACATGAATGATTCTTTCATGTATATCCTGAAGGTATCCTGTCCGATGATATCAAGATTGCTGATCTCAATCCTGTGCTTAAAATCTTTTTCGAATCCCATGCTTTCAAAATACTTTGAAAGATATGCTGACAGATCCTGTTCCGAATCGAGTACCTTGGTAAAATACTTCAGAATATCTTCTTTCTTCTCAGCCAGCTTTTGTTCGTTATCACTTATTTCTTCGAGTTCGCTGACTACTTTTCCGGAATAATTATCAAGTATGAACCTTACAGTATCATATGGATCAAATGACCGCATTCCGCGCAAAGCGGTTACTGCCTCCAGCGAAAGCGACTTGTACCTGAGGTAGAGCATCTCATCCTTCTGCTGCCAGACACCTTTTATTATTATGGCCTGGCCGACGATCAGAACAATAATTGCAAATATTCCGAGCAATAAGATGGTATTCCTTTTTTGCATATATTTCAGTTTTCTCACCAAAAGTATTCAATTTTTATAAATAGGCTGGTAAAGACTCCGAAACATTAACCCGGCATTAACCCGGCATTAACAAAATTCTGACACTACCGGCATTATCTTTGAAATGGAAAACAATAAAAACCAGGCAGTCATGAAAAAGAGCAGATTAATATTAGCAGTGATTTTCCTTCTCGCGGCCAGTACATTTTTCCAGGAGGTAAACGCCCAGGAAAAGTCAAAAGAGAAAGAAGAGAAGGAAAAGGAATTCCAGATGCAGGAGGCTATTGATGCACAGAAGAAAGCAATGGCCGAACAGAAGAAAGCACAGGAAGAAGTACGGAAAGCCATGGAGGAACAGAAAAGTGTTATGGAAGAAGCCATGAAGAATTCCGGCTTTATGTGGAATGATTCAGACCGGGTCAACAGGGCAGTCCGGGTTTATGGGGATTTTGGACGAAACAGATCGTACTTCAACGGCGAGCCATTTGTAAACGTAATTACTCCCGGCATTGATGTCTTTGCTCATTTTAACGGTGATACCGAAAGGACCTCGTGGGATTTCTCAAAATCCGTTAAAGAAACGACCTTCTCCAGGGATTATACTTTTGATGTGGAACCAACAGCAAAAACAGTCGTGATGTCAGTCAACGGCGATTGTAAATCAGGGGAAATACGCATCAAAATCGTTATGCCGAACGGGAAACCCTATTCTGACATTGTGATTGATGAATCGGGGAACCTGAACTGGAGGAAATCATTTGCTATCTCCGATACTGAAAACAAGGATAAAACCGGGGCATGGAAATTTGAAATAAGCTCTTCAAAAGCAACTGGGTACTTCAAAATCTCTCTTCAGACATATTAGATATAACTCCCTCTTCAGAATAGTAAGTTTTCATTCCTGAAAAATGGGGCCGTATCAGGGGGACGGTCTCATTTTTTTATTCTGTCTGTGCTGAGGAGCGGCCTCCTTTTACACTTTCTACCCTAACAGTATATTTGCTGCCGCCTTTTACGATCCATTTAAGGTCAATGTGCTGATAACCTGCAATAACGGTTCCTCCATCAAGATAAACATAGTCGGGCTCGGGCGTATCAATTTTATATTTCAGATCCCGGAAGAATTGTTCAGTGGCATCAGGACTGACATCAGGAAACACATAGAAAGTGATCTTCTCCAGGAGTGCTTTAATTTCCGGTAATGCAGATTCCTTAAGCAGTGATGAAGCAAAGCCAGGGGCGAGCTCTTTCCCCAGGATATGGCTCCCCTCTATGCCCCGGCAAAACTGAATATGGTACAGCCGGTTATGGTCAGCAATAATGTCCATAATGATATTTTCATATTGATCTGATTGAGTTATTGAAGTTTATCTGGTTTAACCGGTCTCTTTGCCGGCGGTCTGAACTGGTTGTTGTTAAATGATGGATCCCAGTCGGGGTTTTTGAAGAACTCATCTGTTCTGATGTTGAAATAGCCGAGTATATGTCTGGGCGAAGCAGTATAGACCAGTTCGTCATTGTCGCCATAATAAGGATCAGTAATTGTCATTACTTCCTCTATTCCGGTATCATAAATGTTTGAAACTTCAGAATAGATTTCATAAATAGCTTTTGGAATGGCAATGATTATGGTAAACATGCCGTAATCTTTTCGCTGGAAAAGAAAATAAGTGACTTCTATCGGTTCATTTGGATTAACACGGTCGGTGGAATGAGGAAGCTGGCTCTCAAAGATGAAACCTTCATTCATTATCTTTTCAACTACAGCGAATTCTTTTGTGTTATGGAGGAAAAAATAACAGTCTTTAAAATCCTGCAGGATCACTGCAAGTATCTCTCCTTTATTCTTCATCCGGCCGATCCAGTTATCAGGCTCAAAAATAGCGTATATTATTTTATTTGCAACACATAAACCTTTTGTTCTGTTATATGTTAAATTTGTATCCGGCCGGGAATTTTTAATGTTATGAAAAAGTGGTTTACAATTTTTTTGCTCATAGCTGTCATGTCATGCAGACATGACCCCTACGGTACGGAAAAGGGGATAATCACAGTCAGCATAGCTCCCTTTAAATATTTCATTGAAGAGATCGCCGGTGATGATTTCATGGTTAATATAATGGTTCCTGCCGGAGCCAATCCCCATATTTATGAACCATACCCGGAGCAGATAAGCAAGCTGGAAAGGTCAGAAGCCTACATCAGCAACGGATTCCTTGGATTTGAAACAACGTGGCTTGACAGATTTTATGAGATCAATAAAACAATGGTTAAGCTATCACTTGGTGACAGGATCGATCCGATAGCTTCCGGAGAAAAACACGAAGGTGAACATGCAGAAGGGGCCGATCCTCATTACTGGGTTTCGCCAAAATGTGCAATGATAATGGCGTCATCTGTAAAAGATCTCCTTTGCAGGCTTAATCCCGGGGAAAAGCAAAAATATGAGTCAAATTATGATACACTGATTTCAAAGATCACCGGGGCTGACAACCTTGCCGGGTCTCTGTTCAAGGGTTCTGCCGGGAAATCATTTATGATATATCATCCTAATCTAGGATACCTGGCAAGAGATTACGACCTTGTGGAAGTGCCTGTGGAGTTTGAAGGAAAAGAACCCTCTCCATCAAGACTCAGGGAGATGATCGACCTGGCCAGAGCAGAAAATATCAGAACAATCTTTGTTCAGAAAGAGTACGACAGCAGGAATGCAAACGTGATTGCGCTGGAAACAGGGGCAACTATAAAGGTCATAGATCCTCTGTCGGAAGAGTGGCTGACAACAACAATGGAAATAATATCTGAATTGTATAAGAGCTTTACTGAATATTAAGATTATGTTGTACCTGTTTGAAATGCATTCTCTATCAGTTTCTTATGGCGCCGGTTTTGCGCTCCGGGATATTAATTTCAGGGTGAATGAAAGTGATTTCATTGGAGTGATTGGCCCCAATGGAGGCGGAAAGACAACACTTCTTAAAGTTATACTCGGATTAATAAAACCTGTCAGCGGGAAAATAGTTTTCAACATTGATCTTGTTGACGGGAACAGCATCGGTTACCTCCCCCAGCTGTCGACAGGAGATATTAATTACCCGGTAACGGTCACTGATGTTATACTATCAGGAATGATGATCCGTAAGAAGATCATTTCAAGGATGTCGTCATCTGATAAGAAAAGGGCGGCAGAGGTAATTGAGGAGCTTGGACTTTCGGGATTGGCGCAATCATCATTAAATGAATTGTCCGGAGGTCAGCTGCAGAGGGTTTTCCTTGGACGGGCGATAATAGGAAATCCGAAATTATTGCTACTGGATGAACCAGGGAACTTTGTTGATTCAAATTTTGAAAATGATTTTTATGAAAAACTGCGGTACCTGAATAAGCGTATGGCAATCCTGATGGTTTCTCACGATATAGGTATGATCTCATCTCATGTGAAATCCTATGCCTGTGTCAACGTTGGACTTCATTATCACCCATCATCTGAGATAACAAATGAACAATTACTCGCTTATGGATGTCCTATTCAGTTGATCACTCATGGAGAGGTTCCTCATACAGTACTTAAAACTCACAGCTGATTGGAAGGAAGTATTTTTCAATATGGATTTATTCTTAAAGGCCTGCTGGGGGCGGTATTTGCCAGTATAACAGCAGGATTTGCAGGGACATATATTGTTTCCCGGAGAATGGTTTTTCTAAGCGGTGGAATTACACATGCTTCATTCGGCGGTATAGGCATAGGGTATTTTGGCGGATTCAATCCTGTGATCGGAGCTGCGATTTTCGGAGTACTTTCCGCCCTGGGAGTGGAATACTTATCTGTACGGCATAAGATCAGGGAGGATTCGGCAATTGGTATATTATGGGCCTTCGGGATGGCAACAGGAATAATCTTTATTTATCTCACACCCGGTTATTCTCCCAACCTTATGAGCTTCCTCTTTGGCAGTATCCTTACCGTTACCAATGCCGATATCATTGCTCTCGGAATTATGTCACTGATCCTGATATCATATTTCAGTATTTTCTATCGTACAATTCTCTATATTTCTTACGATGAGGCATTTGCACGGACATATTCACCTTACGTCAATACCTTTAAATATATTACCACAGCTCTGATCGCACTGACCATTGTATTGAATATCCGTATGACCGGTGTTATCCTTGTACTTTCGCTGCTGACCATTCCGCCGAATATAGCCATGCTGTTCACCAGGGTCTACTTAAAAATTATTATCTGGTCAATTCTGGCCGGATTTACCGGAACAGCTGCAGGTTATTTGATCTCCTATTACGCAGGAATCCCGGTGGGTGCAACAATTATCTTTACTCTTGTTGTGATATGGCTTATAGTGAGAGGCATTATTCAGGCCGGGAAACTGTTAAAAAAAGGATCACAAACAGGATTTAAGAATTAAAAATAATATTATGGATTACGATGTTATAATAATAGGAAGCGGACCCGGAGGTTATGTGGCCGCCATCAGAGCAGCTCAACTAAAAATGAAAGTTGCGGTGGTTGAAAAAGCTGAACTGGGAGGCATCTGCCTCAACTGGGGATGTATACCAACAAAATCATTATTGAAGAGCGCCCGGGTTTTTGAATATCTGAATCATGCATCAGATTATGGTATTTCTGCGGGAGGAGAAGTGAAAGCTGATTTCAGGGCAATTATTGCACGCAGCCGTAGTGTAGCTGATGGGATGAGCAAGGGAATACAGTTCCTTTTTAAAAAGAACAATGTGGCACATATCAGGGGATTTGGACGTCTCTCCGGGAAAAACACGGTCGAAGTTGAAGATTCAGAGGGTAAGAAAACAAACCTCACGGCCAAACACATCATTCTTGCCACAGGCGCACGATCCAAGGAGCTACCCAACCTCAGGCAGGATGGCAAAAAGATAATTGGTTACAGGGAAGCGATGACGCTCCCGGAACAGCCTGGCTCAATGGTAGTTGTAGGATCAGGGGCAATAGGAAGTGAATTTGCAAATTTCTACCAGGCCATAGGAACAGAAGTGACACTGGTTGAGTTTCTTCCACGGTTGGTTCCCAATGAGGATGAAGAGGTCTCAAAACAGCTTGAAAGGTCATTTAAAAAGCTTAAAATGAAAATCATGACCGGATCCTCAGTAGAATCTGTTGACACCTCAAGGGAGAAATGCCTGGTGACAATAAAGACGCCAAAGGGTAATGAGACAGCAGAAGCAGATATAGTTTTATCTGCTGTCGGTGTTGCAACAAATATTGAAGGCATAGGGCTTGAGAAAGCCGGAGTTAGAACAGACAAGGGGAAGATTATCGTTGATGAATACTACAACACATCGGTCCCGGGAGTATATGCCATTGGAGATATTGTTCATGGTCCTGCTCTGGCTCATGTTGCATCGGCTGAGGGGATTATCTGTGTCGAAAAGATTACCGGCAAGGAGGTTGAACCTCTTGATTATAAGAACATTCCTGTATGCACCTATACCAATCCCGAAATTGCATCGGTAGGCCTGACAGAAGCGGCAGCCAGGGAGGCGGGGTATGAGGTAAAAGTCGGGAAATTCCCCTTTACCGCCTCGGGTAAAGCCAGCGCATCAGGCTCAAAGGACGGCTTTGTAAAGCTTGTTTTCGATGCTGCCTACGGAGAACTGCTGGGAGCTCACATGATAGGAGCAAATGTTACGGAAATGATCTCAGAGATTGTAGTGGCCAGGAAACTTTAAACTACCGCCCATGAAATTATCAAAGCTGTTCATCCGCATCCTACAATGTCGGAGGCGATCATGGAAGCAGCAGCTGCGGCATACGGAGAAGTGATTAATCTGTAACAGGCGACAGGCGACAGGCGAGTGGTAATTTAGTTCCTGTAGCCCGAGGCCTGACGCCCGTCGCCTTTGATTCTTCAGCCTGAATCTGCCATTTTAATCCTTAAAGCAACCTTTTTCTAAGTTTATTCATCAATCTTATACCTGAATTATGGGTTTTAAGACAATTTTTTTATATTTTTATACTCTTAAAGGTAAGTAAACCTTGTCTGAGATTAAAAATATCATCAACGGTTGTCTTAAAGGTAACAGAAGAGATCAGGAGCTTCTGTACAGGCGTCATGCAGCCAAGCTGTATGCTGTGTGCCTCCAGTATTCAGGCAACGATGAAGAGGCGAGGGATATTTTGCAGGAAGGGTTTATAAAGATCTTTGAAAATCTTGCCAATTACAAGTATGAGGGTTCCTTTGAAGGCTGGATCCGCAGGATAATGGTCAATACAGCCCTGGAGAAATACCGGTCAAAGCATAACCTGTTCAGGGTTGATGATATTGACGAGATCCCGGAACCTGATGCAAATCCGAATAATGAGGATTATTCGGGTCTTGAAGTTGTTGATCTTCTTGGAATTATAAGGGAGCTGCCACCAAAATACAGGATGGTTTTCAACCTTTTTGCAATTGAAGGATATTCACACAAGGAGATCAGCAAGATGGTGAATATATCGGAAGGAACCTCAAAGTCGAACCTCTCCCGGGCAAGAATGATACTCCAGAGGAGAGTAGGATCATATACAGGACTAAAGAAGAAGTTATTGAATGGATGACAGGGGGGTAAATATTGATTTTGTTTTCAGGAACGGACTGAAAGACTACGAAGTGCTTCCTCCGCAGGATGTCTGGAATAATATTCAACCTGTTATAAGGAAGAAACAGCGACCGTTAATCTTGCTCAGGGCAGCAGCTATGATAGCTGTTGTATTGTCACTGAGCTTCCTGGCATACCAGTTCAGCAGGAATATCTCTGAAGGGCTCGAAAATCAGGTTGTTGCACTTAATCCGGAATCAGTATCCCCTTCACCGGAGATCACATTTGCAATTCTGCCTGACGACGGAATTTCACAAAACCAGAGCCAAAGGAACAGGGCTCCTTTCCAGGGGAATGAGGCTGTCAAACCAGTCACCACAAACAATATTATTGCCACTGTACAGGATTTTGTAAATACGTCAGATACAGATGATTTACGAGACAATACTAATGTTTCTGCCGGATTGATTGTGTTGAATTACAGCGGGAATAATTATATGGATTTCAAAGAAGGGAATGTACTGGATGCCCTGGATAATACGAGCAGAAAGGAACCTAACAGATGGTCAATATCCGCATTGATTTCACCTACTTATCAGTCGCGGTTCAGTTCCGGGGAAAATGAAGCTATCTCTCAAATGATGGCTTCAGAACGGACTGTAGTCTCATATTCCGGTGGAGTCGCATTATCTTATAAGATCAATAAGAGATTTAGCATACAGTCAGGTCTTTACTATTCATCGATCGGGAAAGAACTGTCGGGTATTTCAACCTATAGCGGTTTTGAACAGCACTTCTACACAAAAGGGAATCCTAACTTTGAGGTACTTACCTCTAACGGAACTGTCCTGACCAGTAATAATGATATCTTTCTTACGGATAATATATCCAATGAAAGGATTCAGACAAGCTATAATAACAATGTATTCGACCCGGTAAAAGCGTCTCTTCCATATATTGACAATTCTCTCCGGCAGAACTTCAGCTATCTCGAAATGCCAGTCATCCTGAGATATAAAGTTATTGACAAGGTGCTGGATTTCAATATTATAGGTGGGCTGTCGTCAAACATGCTTGTTAATAATTCAGTTTATGCCTCGTCAGATGGCAGCAGATACCAGGTTGGAACAACTGAAGGGATGAATCTTCTCACATTCAGCAGTTCCCTGGGGATGGGAATGGAATACAACTTCTCCAATAACCTTTCACTGAACCTCGAACCAACATTCAGATATTATATAAATCCATTCAATGATATACCGGGGATGAAGATCCATCCTTACTCATTCGGCGTCTTCTCCGGTATTACCTACAAGTTCTGAAATATCCCGGACCGGATTTAAATTCTTTTTCATTTTAGGATATCCTGAAATTATTTATCAGGTATAAAAATATTACCTTTGCATTTTATTTTCAAACGCCCTGATTATTATGAAATACTTGAACAGGAAAACAATACTTGTTGCTTCTTTACTGGCAATCACATTTATCATTCTGCTTTCAATTACCCTGAGTTTTAAGGAGTCCGGAAATTCCTCACATCCGAAGGTATTGTCCGACACAGTCTATTCAAATAAGCCTTACAAACTGCCTGAAAATGTAACATTTGCAGGAGAAAAGATGCCGCTCGAAAATTTCGATACAAGGGAAAGTCTTGAACGTGAAATACTTACAAGTGCATATCGCCACGCTTCAACGATACTAATTATTAAAAGAGCAAACCGTTATCTTCCGGTCATACAGAAGATGCTCAGGAAGAATGATATACCCGATGATTTCAAATACCTGGCTGCAGCTGAAAGCGAATACAGCAATATGGTCTCACCCGCAGGTGCAACCGGCTTCTGGCAGATCATGCAGGCTACAGGCATAGAACAGGGAATGGAGATCAATTCAGTGGTTGACGAACGTTACGATATTGAAAAATCGACACAGTTTGCATGCGATTACTTCAGGAAATCGTACGAAAAGTACGGAAACTGGACACTTGCAGCCGCATCATATAATGGAGGAAGAGCAGCTATCGATGAACAGATCGAAATTCAGAAGCAAAACAACTATTACGATCTTCTCCTGTCAGAAGAGACTGCCCGGTATATTTTCAGAGCAGTTGCCTATAAACTTGTCATTTCAGATCCCGCAAGCTACGGATTCATTATTGAAAAGGATGAACTGTATCCCGAGCTGAAATACCATGAAGTTAAAATCGATACTGCAATAACAAGTTTTTCAAGGTTTGCTGAACAGTTCGGAACAAATTATAAGCTGTTGAAATTTCTGAATCCCTGGCTTAGAAAACCATACCTGACACCTAAACCCAATAAGGAATATACAATAAAGATCCCGGCAAAAGGGATGAGAAATATTGAAAAGCAGGAACCTGAAAGCTGACAATATTACGGCGGAGCGTTAAGATGAGTGAAGAAATAAAAGTCCTCGGAGCAAGGGTCCATAATCTTAAGGATATAGATGTCACTATCCCGCGGAACAAGCTGGTGGTTATTACCGGGCTCAGCGGAAGCGGGAAATCATCGCTGGCTTTTGATACAATATATGCAGAGGGACAGCGCCGTTATATGGAAACTCTCTCCGCCTACGCACGACAGTTCCTTGGTGGTATGGAACGACCTGATGTTGACAAAATAACAGGATTGAGTCCGGTTATTTCCATCGAACAAAAATCAACAAATAAAAATCCCCGCTCTACAGTTGGCACAATAACGGAAATTTATGATTTTCTGAGGTTATTGTATGCAAGGGCTGCCGATGCATATTCTTATGCCTCAGGCGAGAAAATGGTTAAATACACTGATGATCAGATTATTGACCTGGTAAAGGATCGTTTTGCAGGTAGAAAAGTATACTTCCTGGCGCCTGTGGTTAAGGGGAGAAAAGGGCATTATAAGGAACTGTTTGAACAGTTGAGAAGGAAAGGCTTTCTAAGTGTCCGCATCAATAATAAGATCAGGGAACTTCAGCCCGGAATGAAGCTGGATCGTTATAAGACTCATTTTATTGAGCTTGTCATTGATAAATTCAGGGTTGGAGACATTACGGACAAACGACTGATGGATTCTGTCAGGCTCTCTCTTGATCAGGGTGATGGAGTAATGATGGTACTGGAAAGCGAGAGCAACGAACCCAGGTTTTTCAGCCGCCATCTTATGTGCCCTGTTACAGGGATATCATATAATGAGCCTGCTCCTCATACATTCTCTTTTAATTCCCCGCAGGGTGCTTGTCCTCATTGCAACGGACTTGGAGAAATTTCAAGCATTGATGAAAAGAAGCTTATCCCCGACCGGAGCCTGAGTATCAGGAAAGGAGGCATTGAACCTCTTGGAAAATACAGGAATGTATGGATATTCTGGCAGATAGAGGCAATTGCAGAAAAGAACGGATTCACTCTCGACACCCCGGTAAAAGATATACCGGAAGAGGCTTTGAACAAGGTGCTCTATGGTTCTGACGAAGTGCTCAAGCTGTCCAATACACCGCTGGGAATGACATCCAACTATTTTCTGACTTTTGAGGGTGTGGTTAATTTCGTTGGCAACCTGGAAGCGATTAATGGAAAGAAGAACGGAACCAGGCTGAAAAACCAGTATGTACAGTATGATGTCTGCCCGGAATGCAAAGGGACAAGACTTAAAAAAGAATCGTTATTTTTCAGAGTCGCAAATAAGAATATAGGTGAGCTGTCAGCAATGGATATCAGGGAATTATCCGGCTTCCTTGCAGATGTTGAGGATAAGCTTACGGCAAAGCAGAAGCAGATTGCTGCGGAAATCCTGAAAGAAATAAGGGCAAGACTGGGCTTCCTCCTTGAGGTGGGACTTGACTATCTTTCACTGAACAGGGGTGCCAGAACACTTTCAGGAGGAGAGAGCCAGCGGATAAGGCTGGCAACACAGATCGGCTCTCAGCTCGTGAACGTCCTTTATATACTTGATGAACCAAGCATAGGACTTCACCAGAGGGACAACAGGCGCCTGATACGTGCTTTGAAACAACTCAGGGATTCCGGTAATTCAGTGATTGTGGTTGAACACGACAGGGAAATGATTTTGTCAGCTGATCATATTATTGATATGGGGCCGGGTGCAGGACTTCATGGTGGGTTGATAGTAGCCCAGGGAAAACCTGATGAAATAAAAAACTGCGAAACTCTTACTTCAGGATTTCTGAATAATAGGAAGCGGTTCCATATACCTGAACAGCGCAGAACCGGCAATGGAAAATACCTGGTCATGACAGGGGCATCAGGGCATAATCTGAATAACGTGGACGTTGTACTGCCGCTTGGTACATTTATCTGTGTAACAGGCGTCTCAGGCAGCGGCAAATCTTCCCTTATAAACCAGACGCTTCATCCGGCCCTTGCAAGACGTTTCCATAACTCCGGCAAGACTCCCCTGCCTTACAAGGAGATAACCGGACTTGAACATCTCGATAAAGTAATAGAGGTGAGCCAGTCGCCTATTGGAAAAACTCCGAGATCCAATCCTGCAACATATACCGGCGTTTTTACAGATATCAGAAAACTCTTTGAACAGACAACCGAAGCAAAGATCCGCGGATTCGGTGCCGGAAGGTTTTCATTCAATGTAAAAGGAGGAAGATGCGAAGGTTGTGAAGGCGCCGGGGTGAAAACAATTGAAATGAATTTTCTCCCCGATGTCTATGTTCATTGCACCGAATGCAACGGCAAGCGCTATAACCGCGAAACACTAGAAGTAAAATATAAAGGACAGTCTATCAGTGATGTACTGGATATGACCGTGAACATGGC
>CAYNGW010000006.1:0-27604 GCA_964396955.1 uncultured Rikenellaceae bacterium
CCAGCAGGGATTCAACTACAAGCAGATCGCAAAAAGACTTAATATCAATGACCCATCTGAAAAAGAGATGATCTCTGAGATATTAAAGGAACTATCAAAAAAAGGAACTGCTAAAGAGATCTTCCAGGGTAAATACAGTGCCAAGGTAAGCCGCGGTTATATTACCGGTACTGTAGACATGACCCGGATGGGTTACGGATTCATCACCTCTGATGATATTGAGGAGGATGTATTTGTTTCAGCAAAAAACCTGCGCACAGCTCTTCATGGCGATAAGGTAAAAGTATGGCTCTTTGCCAGGAGAAAGGGTGCCAGGCCTGAAGGCGAGGTTATTGAAATAATTGAAAGATGGCGCAATTCATTTGTGGGAACTGTCGAGATAATGCCCAATTTTGCATTTCTTATTCCTGACAATAAAAATATGCCCTTTGACCTGTTCATTCCGTCTTCAAAGCTCAACGGAGCTAAACAGGGGCAAAAAGCTGTCGCAAAAGTCATTGACTGGGATCCCAAATCAAAGAATCCGGTTGCCGAGATCATAAATGTCCTTGGTGAACCCGGACTTCATGAAACAGAAATGCATGCTATTCTTGCGGAATTTGAGCTCCCGTATCAATTTACCGAAGACGTTGAGCATGATACGGAAAAGATCCCAGCCGGGATCACCGATAATGATATAAAATCACGCCGCGACTTCCGTGATGTGCCGACATTCACCATTGATCCTGCAGATGCACGCGATTTCGATGATGCCCTTTCATACAGACAACTTGAAAATGGCAACCATGAGGTTGGCGTTCATATTGCTGATGTGACACATTATGTAAAATCTGGCTCGCTGACAGAAGAAGAGGCTAAACAGCGGGCTACCTCAGTTTACCTCGTTGACAGAGTAGTCCCGATGCTCCCTGAAAGACTCTCCAACCATATCTGTTCCCTGAGTCCCAATGAAGATAAGCTCACCTATTCCGCTGTTTTTGAGATGAGTAACAAAGCTGAAGTGGTAAATGAATGGTTTGGCAGAACGATTATCAATTCAGACAAGCGATTTTCCTATTATGAAGCACAGGAAGTAATAGATACCGGCGAAGGTGACATGAAGGAACAGATACTGGTTCTTCATGACCTTGCCCAGCAGCTTCGTAAAAGACGTTTTGCGGCAGGGGCTTTTCTCTTTGAGAAAATAGAAGTGCAGTTTGATCTTGACGAGGATGGCAAGCCCCTTGGAATAAGATTCCGGGATATGGGCACTGCAAATCAGCTTATCGAGGAATTCATGCTGCTGGCAAACAGGCACGTTGCAGAACTTGTCGGAAAGAAAATAAGGGGGAAAACTTTTGTCTATCGCATCCACGACAAGCCTGACCCTGAAAAGATTGAGAATTTCAGCCATTTTATCACACGGTTCGGTTACAGGTTGCCTGATGATGAAAAAATATCCTCACTGCCAAAGGCTATGAACAAATTACTGAATGCAGTGGCCGGGAAAAAAGAGCAGAATATTATCGAGACGCTTGCCTTAAGAGCAATGGCAAAAGCGGTTTACTCGACGGAGAATATTGGCCATTATGGTCTTGGATTTAAGCATTATACTCATTTTACATCTCCGATAAGACGATATCCTGATATGATGGCACACAGGCTCCTGACAACATATCTCAATGAAGAAGATCCGGGAAGCAGGGAGAAGTATGAAAAGCTGTGTGACCATTCCTCAAAGATGGAACGTCTTGCTGCTGAAGCAGAGAGGGCCTCTGTCAAATACAAGCAGGTGGAGTATATGAGCGATAAGACCGGAAAGGAATTTGAAGGAGTAATTTCGGGTGTCACGGAATGGGGTATCTATGTGGAAATAATTGAGAACCAGTGTGAAGGAATGATCAATATCCGTGAACTTGGAGATGATTACTATGAGTATGATGAGGATAATTACTGTATAAAAGGCAGGTCAACCGGAAAATTATATACGCTCGGAGATAAGGTTACAGTTGAAGTTGTGAGGGCGGATCTTCAGAAGAAGCAGCTGGATTACAGGTTAGTATAACCCCCCAACCCCCCCAAGGGGGGGCTATAAATCCATTGTAATCAACTAATAATAAGATCCGGGTTTTTAGTCCCCTTCAGGGGGCAGGTCTCGCTTCAGCGGGACCGGGGGTCTTTGATCCTCCTCAATTATCTTCAGCAGCTCCTCCACCGCATCCTCCTGGGAAACATTCTTTTTAACCGGTGTCATACCCCTGTAAATATGGACTTTCCCCTCTCCTGCCCCGATATATCCATAATCAGCTCCGGCCATTTCTCCGGGTCCGTTTACAATGCACCCCATTATTGCGATCTTTAGTCCCGTAAGGTTTCCGGTTGCTGATTTCACTTTTTTGACAGCATCCTTAAGATTGAATTTTGTCCGGCCACAGGTGGGGCATGAGATATAGCGGTTCCGGGTTATCCTGGCCTCCGTTGCCTGCAAAATGGAGAACGACAGTTCCTTCAGCTTTTCTCCCTGAACTTTGCCGCTGTTCATAATACAGATACCGTCTGCCTGTTTTAAAATGAAATATCTTCCAAGCAGGGCGGCGGCATCAATGACAAGTTTTTCAGGATCATCTTCCGAAAAAACAGGGCTGAGATAAACTTCCTTCTGTGATCTTTCTGACAGAAGCGGAGGAGTTTTAAAGCTGAAAATTAGCATTTCCCCCTTGAAAGGTTTGCCGTCTTCCTTCAGGTATCTGCCATTATCATAAGTTAAGACCTCAGGTCTGTAAAGAATATCTCGTGTTTTAAAACTCTGAGAAACAACCGGTGTGATTACACGTCCTTGTGATCCTCCCAGGAAATGCAATATTTCTTTTGCGACCGGAATTTCATGTTCGGGATCTTCTGATAAAGAGACCCTGATGGTATCTCCTATCCCTTCGGAAAGCATAGCTCCTGTTCCGGCAGCCGATCTTATCCTTCCATCTTCACCTTCCCCGGCTTCTGTAACGCCAAGATGTACAGGGTAAGCTACTCCTTCACTCTGCATCATGCTGACAAGCAGCCTGTTGGCTTCAACCATAACGCCTGTATCTGAAGATTTCACTGAGAACACCAGGTTGTTGAAATTCTCCGAACGGAATATCTTTATGAATTCCAATGCTGACTGTACCATGCCTCCCGGGGTGTTTCCATGCCGGGTCATAATGCGGTCTGAAAGTGAGCCGTGATTAATTCCTACACGAATGACTGTATTGTTTTGCCTGCAGATATTAATAAGCGGCAGAAGCCGTCCATGGATACGCTCCAGCTCTGCCTCATATTCTTTATCTGAAAATTCTGTTTTTATAAAGGCTGCTCTTTTATCTGCATAATTACCGGGATTTATCCTGATCTTTTCAACAAGCTTTGCAGCCGTTTCTGCAGCAGCAGGATTGAAATGAATATCTGCAATAAGGGGTGCGCTGAAACCTGCTTTGCGCAGTTCATTTTTTATGTTTTCAAGGTTTTCCGCTTCCCTGACTCCCTGTGCCGTAAGCCGCACAAAGTCTGCACCTGCCTCTATGATTTTTATGCACTGTGCAACGGATGCACGGGTATCGAGGGTGTCGGTGCTGGTCATTGACTGGATACGGACCGGATTACTGCCTCCCAGAGGAATACTGCCAATTAGAATTTCTGATGATATATATTTTCCTTCAGACATTTACTCAATCTCCCATTCTGCTCCATCCTTCATATCCTTCAATATGACCCCCGCCTTTTTCAGCTCCTCCCTGATCTTATCCGAGATTCCCCATTCTTTCCTGTCCTTTGCATCCTGCCTGAGGTTGATTATTATCTTCATCAGGTCTTCCGTAAGCTTATCTCTTGTTTCACCTGCTTCTTCATCCTTAAGCCCAAGTATCTCAAAGACAAATGTTTTGAACAGGTTTTTCAGGGTTTCAAGATCGCCGGATGAGAGCCTTTCTGTACCATCACCGGCAGCGTTGATATATTTGACCCCTTCAAAAAGATAAGATAACAGGATCGGGCTGTTCAGGTCATCATCCATCGCTTCGTAGCATTTCGTTTTGAGAGAGGAAATATCAACCGTGGATGAGAGGGATGGTTTCAGCTTATTAAGGGTTTCATTTGCTTTCATCAGCTTCTGCAATCCTTTTTCCGCTGCCCCCAGCGCTTCGTTGGAAAAGTCAATAGTGCTGCGGTAGTGAGCCTGAAGCAGGAAGAATCTGATTGTCATTGGACTATATGCCTGATCCAACAAGGGATGATCACCGGAAAAAAGCTGATCGAGGGTAATGAAATTATTCAGTGAACGGGCCATTTTCTGCCCGTTAATGGTGATCATATTATTATGCATCCAGTACCTCACAGACTCCTTGCCCAGGGCTGCTGTTGATTGTGCAATTTCGCATTCATGGTGGGGGAACTGCAGATCCATTCCGCCTCCATGAATGTCAAAGACCTCACCAAGATATTTTGTGCTCATGGAAGAACATTCAAGATGCCATCCCGGGAATCCTTCGCTCCATGGCGATGGCCATCTCATAAGATGTTCAGGAGTGGCTTTTTTCCAGAGTGCAAAATCGAATGGATTGCGCTTCTCATCCTGTCCCTCAAGAATCCGGGTGTTTGCCTGCAATTCCTCAAGAATCCGTCCTGACAGCTTACCGTAATTATACTTCTTATTATATTTATCGACATCAAAATATACTGAACCGTTTGTTTCATAAGCATAGCCATTCTCCAGGATAATCTTTATAAGCTCCTGCTGTTCGATGATATGTCCGGATGCTCTTGGCTCAATTGAAGGATGCAGGGTATTAAGCTGTTCCATGTTCTTCAGGAAGTTGTTAATGTATTTCTGCACCACTTCCATCGGTTCCATATGCTCAAGCCTGGCTCTTTTTTCAATCTTGTCCTCGCCTTCATCCGCATCATTCTCAAGATGCCCTACATCGGTAATGTTACGGACATAACGTACTTTAAATTCAAGATGCAGAAGGTAGCGGTAAAGCAAATCGAAGGTCACAGCGGGTCGTGCATGGCCAAGGTGGGCATCGCTGTAAACTGTAGGGCCGCAGACATATAAACCAACAAATGGCGGATGAAGAGGCTTGAAGGGCTCCTTCTTCCGGGACAAGCTATTGTAAACAACAAGATTGTTATGCATATAGAATAGTATGTAAAGACAAAAGTAAAGTAAATCTTTATTTATTTTGCTTTTTTCAAATTCCTTCATATATTTGACCCCACAAATCAAATATTCCTTCCAGTCAAGGGTGTTTGGTTTTTATTAAGAAGGGCGGAGAGATTAGGCTCTGCGAAACCCTGGCAACCAATCCCGATTTATCGGGAGAACGGTGCCAATACCTAATCCCGGAAAGCCGGGAGATGATAAAAATAAACACGGAAACCATGAATTCAATTCATCTGACCCGAAACAATCTTACGATGCAGCTCATGCCTATGGGCATGCGCCGGTAAGGATCCTGATTTGGAAGTAATCAATTTTTATTCTTTTGCCGGATCATTGCACTGACAGGATCATTATATCTGTCTGCAGGATAATAATATTAATCAAATAAAATCAAAATGAAAAAGAGAAAAATACACTTTGAGACATTACAGATACATGCAGGACATCACCCCGATAAGGAAACTCATTCCAGGGCAGTCCCTCTATACCAGACCACTTCATATGTTTTTAAAAATGCAAAACATGCGGCTGATCTGTTCAACCTGTCGGAACCCGGAAATATTTATACACGGATACAAAATCCTACAACAGAAGTTTTCGAGAACAGGGTAGCTGCACTTGAAGGCGGGGTGGCTGCACTGGCAGTAGCATCGGGCCATGCAGCGCAGTTCATCGCTCTTTCAACCATTATAAGGAAAGGAGAAAATCTTGTCAGCTCTCCATTTTTATATGGAGGAACCTACAATCAGTTTAAGGTTACGCTGGCTGGCTTTGGAATTGAAACCCGGTTTGCGAAAGACCTTGAGCCTCATTCTTTTGAAGCTTTGATTGATAAGAAGACCAGGGCTCTTTATGTTGAGACGATAGGCAATCCAGGCTTCAATATCCCTGATTTTGAGGCATTTTCAGCATTGGCTGTAAAATACGGAATCCCTCTTATTGTGGATAATACATTCGGCGCCTGCGGTTATCTGTGCCGTCCAATAGAATTTGGAGCAAACATTGTTGTTGAATCTGCCACTAAATGGATTGGCGGACATGGCACCAGTTTAGGAGGAGTTATTGTTGATGCCGGTAATTTCAACTGGAATAACGGCAACTTCCCGGTTTTTACCGAACCATCGGAAGGTTATCACGGATTGATTTTCGGTGAATTATTCTCGCAGAAATCACATTCAGGCAATATTGCATTTATTGTAAAAGCCCGTGTGGAAGGGCTCAGGGATCTCGGGCCTGCCATAAGTCCCTTCAATTCTTTCCTCCTCCTTCAGGGACTTGAAACGCTTTCCCTCAGGATGGAAAGGCACATTCAGAACACACTTGCCCTTGCAGAATGGCTTCAGGTTCAGCCATGTGTGGAAAAAGTCAATTATCCCGGACTGCCGGGCAATTCAAATCATGAGCTGGCACTAAAATATCTGCCGAAAGGTGCAGGCGGTGTTTTGAGTTTCGTTCTGAAGACTGAAAAGTCGCGGGCAGCAAAACTGGTGGAATATTTTGACCTTGTAAGCCACCTGGCAAATGTGGGAGATGCGAAGACTCTGATCATTCAACCCTCCGCTACAACACATTCCCAGCTTTCCGCTGAGGAACAGCTTATTGCTGGCGTAGAACCAGGACTCTTCAGGGTTTCCGTCGGACTTGAGCATATTGACGATATAATTTATGATTTTGAACAGGCATTCAAACAGGTTATCTGATGAAGACACTGAAACATAATCAGCCATTTAAGACTGAGACCGGAGTAATTCTGCCGTCTCTGGAAATTGCTTATAATACCTGGGGAAAGCTTAATGCCGGAGCGGATAATGTGATCTGGGTATGTCATGCGCTCACTGCCAATTCCGATGTTGAGGCCTGGTGGCCGGGAATGGTGGGGAAAGACTTGCTGTTTGATCCTGAAAAGCATTTTATAGTCTGTGCAAATGTCCTTGGATCATGTTATGGCACAACCGGTCCTGCGTCGGTAAATCCTGAAACAGGAAAACCATGGCTTCACAGTTTCCCTCTTATCACCGTCAGGGACCTGGTAAATGTTCATGAGATACTCAGGAATTATCTGGGGATAAAAAGGATACATACAATAATTGGTGCATCTATTGGCGGATACCAGGCTCTTGAGTACAGTATCATGTTCCCTGAGCTTATTCAAAGGCTGATTCTTTTAGCCTCAGGGGCAAGGCAGACTCCATGGGCATTGGCGTTCAGCGAATCGATGAGACTTGCCATGGAGGCTGATCAAACCTTTACCTCGGGTAATCCCGACGGTGGTAAAAAAGGACTTAAAGCTGCAAGATCCATTGCGCTGATCAGCTACAGAACGATGATAGCCTATAATAAGACTCAGCAGGAGGAAGATGATGAAAAACTCACCTCATTTAAGGCAGCCTCATATCAGGCTTACCAGGGTGAAAAGCTTGTTAAGAGGTTCAATCCCTACTCCTACTGGTGTCTTACATGCCTGTCCGATACCCATAATATCGGCAGGGGAAGAGGAGGCATAATATATGCACTTAAGAGTATCAGGGCAAAAGTCCTCTGTGTGGGGATAAAATCAGATCTTCTTTTCCCGACTGATGATCAGAAATTCATCACTTCAAATACCGAAAATGCGGAATATATTGAAATAGATTCATTTTACGGACACGATGGTTTCCTGATAGAAACAAAAATCGTAACTGATGTAATCAGGAAATTCTGGGAACAAACTTCAAACTAAGGAAACAATGACAAGAGAAAAATTAAGAATAGGAATGTTCGGATACGGCTGTGTGGGACAGGGATTGCATGATGTACTGAACAGCAGCAAAGGTTTTAAAGCAGATATTGTAAGAATCTGTGTAAAAGACAGAAAAAAGAAGAGAAGGATACCTATGTCGAATTTCACATTTGACAGGAATGATATCCTTAATGATCCGTCAATCAACCTTGTAGTTGAGCTTATTGATGATGCTGATGCAGCATTTAAGATAGTTACAACAGCAATGAAAAAAGGCAAGAATGTAGTTACGGCAAACAAGGTCATGGTGGCAAAACACTTTAAGGAGCTTGTTGATCTGCAGGAAAAATATAAAGTATCACTCCTGTACGAAGCGTCAGCGGGTGCAAGTATCCCTATCATCAGGAACCTTGAAGAATATTATGATAATGAGCTGTTATACTCCTTAAGAGGCATTCTTAACGGTACAACAAATTACATCCTGACTCTTATGCACAACCAGGGAATCGATTATAATGTTGCTCTTAATGAAGCAAGGGAAAAGGGATTTGCAGAGTCGGATCCGACGCTTGATGTTGACGGATGGGATGCAAAATTCAAGCTTTGCATTATAACCGGACATGCATACGGTCTTTTTCTTGATCCCGCTGAAGTATTTCATTATGGAATAAGCAAAATTTCAAAATTTGATATCCAGTATGCAAAGGAGAAAGGATTAAAAATAAAGCTTGTACCCTTCGTAGGTAAAACCAATGAAAATACAATAACCAGTTTTGTACTCCCTCGCTTTATATCCTCAGATAAGTACCTTTATAATGTTGATAATGAATATAACGGAGTGATCACTGAGGCGGCTTTTGCTGACAAGCAGTTCTTTTCCGGCAAAGGCGCCGGCGGTCATGCGACAGGAAGCGCAGTGTTGTCTGACATTTCGGCCATCTCATACGGATATAAATATGAATATAAAAAATACCAGCAGGGAACTGTTACGGATTATACTCGCAATTTCAGGATTGAAATCTACTTAAGGTATAATGATGAAAAGGATAAAGATTTATTTGGATTTGAGGAAGTGTCGGAATATTTTAGCGGCAGATTATTTAAATATGTTATTGGTATAGTAAATCTCAAGAGATTATATGAATTAAGGGAACAGCTTCCTGAAATGAATGTTTTTATAGTTAATACAGGAAGAAAGGGAATAAATTGATAACGTACCCACCCCCTTGATGATTTACAACTATTTAGCCCCCTTCCTTGCGAAGCAGAGGGCCGAGCGTGAAAAGATAGCCCAGTGGGCTATCTTAGCGAGGAGCCGGACTGCAGGGGAGCGATTAAGGGGGATGGGTACATGAAACTATGAAAAAGAAAAACACTTATCATGAAATCAGCCTTAGTAAATATAATTCAGCAACGCATCCTGATCCTTGACGGAGCAATGGGCACCATGATCCAGAAACACAAGCTTCGGGAGGAAGATTATCGCGGAGCAGAATTTAAAGATCATCCGAAACCGCAAAAGGGCAACAATGATCTTTTAACGCTGACCAATCCCGGGATTATCCTGGACATTCATAAGGGTTATCTTGAAGCCGGGGCAGATATTATCACTACCAACACCTTTAATGCCAACAGGATATCCATGACCGATTACGGCATGGAGGACCAGGTTTACAATATGAATTATCAGGCAGCCCGGCTTGCCAGGGAAGCAATTACCGGATACGAAAATTCAGCACTCGCCGGTGAACATTTTATTGCAGGAACCCTTGGTCCGACAAACCGCACTGCTTCAATGTCGTCTGATGTTAATGATCCCGGAGCAAGATCCGTAACATTTGATGATCTTGTCAACGCATATTCTGAACAGGCCAGGGGACTTATTGACGGAGGTGCCGATATTCTCCTGGTTGAGACAATTTTTGATGTCCTGAACAGTAAAGCAGCTCTTTTTGCAATTGAATCTGTCTTTGAAGAAAAAAATGCCAGGCTCCCCGTTATGGTGTCAGTCACGATAACTGATGCGAGCGGAAGAACTCTTACAGGACAGACCCTGGAAGCATTTCTGATTTCAGTTTCACATTTCCCACTCTTCAGCATCGGACTAAACTGTGCCCTGGGAGCAGAGCAATTGAGGCCATTTGTTGAAGAATTATCAGCAAAATCAGGCTTTTATGTATCTGTTCATCCGAATGCCGGGCTCCCGAATCAGTTTGGTGAATATGACCAGTCGGCCGAATTTATGGCCTCAGTGACTGAAGATTTCATGAAAGAGCGATGGGTGAATATTATAGGCGGATGCTGCGGTACAACACCCCGGCATATCCTGAAAATATCGGATACTGCAAAAAAATACAAGCCGAGAATAAAACCAATAATTACCAGGTATACAAGGCTCAGCGGGCTGGAAGCATTAACCATTACCCCGGAAACCAATTTCGTCAATATCGGGGAAAGAACCAATGTATCCGGATCCAGAAAATTTGCAAAGCTCATTCAGGAGGAAAAATATGGGGAAGCACTTGCAATTGCCCGTAACCAGGTGGAAGGCGGAGCCCAGGTAATTGATATCTGTATGGATGAGGCAATGCTTGATTCTGAGAAGGCCATGGTGAAATTTGTAAATCTTATCATGGCAGAACCTGATATAGCAAAGCTGCCGCTGATGATTGATTCATCGCGATGGAACGTAATAGAATCAGCATTGAAATGCATTCAGGGGAAATCTGTCGTTAACTCAATAAGCCTTAAGGAGGGGGAAGAAGCATTCCTTCATCATGCACGCCTTATAAGAAAATACGGCGCTGCAGCAGTGGTAATGCTGTTTGACGAAAAAGGCCAGGCAGATACATTTGAACGGAGAACAACGGTTGCGGAAAGATCATATCGTCTGCTGGTTGACAAGCTGGGATTTCCTCCGGAGGATCTGATTTTTGATCCGAACGTACTGGCAATTGCTACCGGTATAGAGGAACATAACAACTATGCGGTAAATTTTATCCGGACAACACAGTGGATCAGGCAAAATCTCCCTTATGCAAAAGTGAGCGGAGGCATCAGCAATCTGTCGTTTTCATTCAGGGGAACAGACAGGATCCGTGAGGCAATGCATTCCGTATTCCTGTTTCATGCCATTAAAGCAGGACTGGATATGGGCATTGTAAATCCCGGTATGCTGCAGGTTTACAGCGAAATCCCTGAAGATCTCCTTGCACTGACCGAAGATGTTGTTCTGAACCGCAGAAAAGATGCAACTGAAAGGCTGGTAAAATTTGCCGAAGGGCTTAAGAGTGAAGAAAAGAAAGAGGAAAAAAGTGATGCGTGGAGATCTTTGCCCGTGACCGACCGTATTAAACATTCGCTTATCAGAGGTCTTGATGAATATATAGAAAATGATGTTGAAGAAGCACGATCTCTGTTTTCAAGATCCATTGAGCTGATTGAAGGCCCGCTGATGGGCGGGATGAACGAAGTGGGTGATCTTTTCGGATCAGGAAAGATGTTCCTTCCGCAGGTTGTAAAAAGCGCCCGGGTCATGAAGAAAGCTGTTTTAAAACTGGCGCCATATATTGAAAAAGAAAGTGAAAATGAGGAGAAGAAAACAGCCGGCAAGATACTGCTGGCAACGGTGAAGGGCGATGTTCATGATATCGGAAAGAACATTGTCGGAGTGGTTCTTTCATGCAACAATTATGAAGTGATTGATCTTGGCGTAATGGCTTCTTCCGATAAAATCATTGACACCGCAATCAGTGAACAGGTGGATATTATTGGTCTCAGCGGATTAATTACGCCTTCACTCGAAGAGATGGTGCATGTCGCTTCCGAAATGGAGCGGAGAAAATTAATCCTGCCTCTTCTTGTTGGCGGGGCAACAACCTCTGAGATCCATGCTGCGGTTAAAATTGAACCCGCATACTCACATCCGGTAATTCATGTAAAAGATGCTTCAAAAGCAGCAGGAGTAATTTCCGGCCTTCTTCAGGAAGATAACACTCAGTACGTTTCTTCAGTTTCACGGAAATATGGTAAGCTCAGGGAAGAGCATAATTTAAGGCGTGAAGAAAGAAAACTGCTGACAATAAGTGAAGCAAGAGGAAACAGGCTCATCACAGATTGGGAGAAGATACAGCTGATCAAACCATTTAAACCGGGACATCATGTTATCAATGAGCTTGATCTGAAAGAAATTATTAATTATATTGACTGGACATTCTTTTTCTTTGCATGGAAGCTGTCGGGAAAATATCCGGCAATTTTCAGCGATCCGGTAAAAGGAAGTGAGGCCGGGAAATTGTATGACGATGCACGGTTTTATCTCAGCGAAATAATAAGCCGGAAAATAATTACAGCAAAAGCCGTCTTCGGATTATACCCTGCCGTTTCAAATGGTGATGATGTTTCAGTTTATTCGGATAAAAAACCGGGTGAATTAAAAGCAGTTTTCAAATTTCTCAGAAACCAGGAACAGAAAGAAAAAGGAGTTCCTAATCTTTCTCTTGCCGATTTTATAGTTCCCGAATCCTCGGGTAAGGTTGATAATCTGGGTGTTTTTGTTGTGTCAGCCCATATCAATGAAGAAGCGATAAGTAAATATAGGGATGATGACTATGCTGTCATTATGATCCGGATACTGAGCGACCGCATAGCAGAGGCTTCTGCCGAATGGCTGCATGAAAAGATACGCAAGGAATACTGGGGTTTTGCAAAGGATGAAGACCTTACCCTGGAAGAGATGCTGGCAGTGAAATACAGAGGTATCAGGCCTGCTCCCGGTTACCCTGCATGCCCGGATCATACTGAAAAACATGACCTGTTTGATCTGCTTAATGCAGAAAAGATGATCGGCACGGGACTGACTGAGAATTTTGCGATGACACCGCCTGCATCGGTATGCGGTTATATTTTTTCTCACCCTGCTTCCTCCTATTTTAATATCGGGAAGATCGGACCGGACCAGCTGAAAGATTATGCATCAAGAAAAAACATGACAATTGATGAGGCTGCCAGATGGCTTGCCCCGAATTTATAATATATTGAAGATGAGTGTTACAGATAAATTAAAAAGCGCCAGAGGACCATTATTTACATTTGAATTGCTGCCTCCGCTCAAGGGGCACAGCATTGAAAAAGTATATGCAGCAATTGACAGACTGATCGAATTTCAGCCTGCCTATATAAACTTCACAACTCATCGCAACGAGATAACCTACAAGGAGAGGACTGACGGGCTTCTGGAGAAAAGGGTGACACGTCTCAGGCCGGGGACCATCGCCCTTGCGGCAGCAGTAAAGTATAAATACAATATAACTGTTGTACCTCATATCCTTTGCGGCGGATTTACCAGGGAAGAGACCGAAAACGTGCTGATAGAAATGAATTTCCTTGGCATCGATGATGTTCTGGCACTAAGGGGAGATCCGCAGAGAGGCAGCCGGATCTTCATCCCTGAAAAAGACGGGCATACTCATACTTTTGAGCTTGTGAGGCAGATAGTCAATATGAATAACGGCAAATATCTGGAAGAGTCTCTTGAAGATACAACTTCTACAAAATTCTGTGTAGGTGTCGCCGGCTACCCGGAGAAGCATGTTGAAGCACCCAACATACAAACTGACATGGAAAACCTGAAGCATAAGGTTGAATCGGGTGCAAGCTATATAGTGACGCAGATGTTTTTCGATAACAGTAAATTTTTCAGATTCAGGGACGAATGCAAAAAGCTGGGGATCAATGTGCCGGTAATTGCCGGGCTAAAGCCAATAACAGCATTAAATGACATTAAATTGCTGCCTCAGACATTTCATATTGACGTACCCGGTGATCTCGTTTCAGCAATAAAAAAATGCACAACTGACAAGGAAGCAAGGGAGGTCGGGATAGAATGGGCATCTATGCAATCGAAGGAGCTTTTAAAAGAGGGTGTTCCCGGAATACATTATTATACTCTCGGCCGTTCGGATAATGTTGCCAGGATTGTGAAGGCAGCATTTTGACCCCCCCTGGGGGGGTGCCCTGCTTAAGCGGGGCGGGGGGTACTAAATCTTAAATGCCTTCTTGATTTTATCTACATAATCCAGCTTTTCCCAGGTAAAGAATTCAACTTTTTTCATCCAGGCTTTCTTGCCGTTGCCATTGATGATTTTTGGTTTACTGCCGGGAACCTCATAATAGACTTCAACATTTTTGGTAAAAGGATCACGTCCGAAATGTCCGTATGAAGCTGTGGGTGAAAATACCGGATTTTTCAGTCCAAGTCTCTTGATTATGGCATAGGGGCGCATATCAAAAAGCTTACTGATCTTTTGGGCTATTTCCCCGTCATGCAACACCTTCCCTTTTTCATTTTTTACATGAGCTGTTCCGAATGTATTTACATATAACCCAACAGGTTGTGCAATGCCAATGGCATAAGCCACCTGTATCAGCGTCTGGTCGCAAACGCCTGCTGCAACGAGATTTTTGGCTATATGACGCACTGCATAAGCGGCTGACCTGTCTACTTTTGATGAATCTTTCCCGGAGAAGGCACCGCCTCCATGGGCTCCGTGACCTCCGTAAGTATCAATAATGATCTTTCGGCCGGTTAGTCCCGTATCTCCGTGAGGACCGCCGATAACAAATTTTCCCGTCGGATTTACAAGAAGATTCATCTCTGCCTTAAACATCTTCCGGATCCTTGGTGGAAGTGATTTTTTAACTCTCGGAATAAGAATTGTTTCAAGGTCTTCTTTTATCTTCTTCTGCATTGCCTTCCCGGCACTTTTTTCTGCAGCTTTGGATTTGTTTTTTGGCAGGACAAATTCATCATGCTGTGTGCTGATGACAATTGTATCAATCCTTAATGGTTTGTTGTTATCGTCATATTCTATTGTAACCTGTGATTTGGAGTCGGGTCTGAGGTACTTCATCTGTTTTCCTTCACGCCGTACGGCAGCCAGTTCCTGTAAAAGATTATGGGCCATTTCAATGCTGAGAGGCATATAATTATCCATTTCGCGGCAGGCATAGCCAAACATCATACCCTGGTCGCCGGCTCCCTGCTCTTCCGGCTTTCCGCGAACGACACCCTGGCGGATATCAGACGATTGTTCATGAATTGTAGAAATCACTCCGCAGGAGTCGCAATCGAAACGGTACTCTGCTTTTGTGTAACCAATGTTGCGGATCACCCTGCGGGCTGTTTCCTGAACATCAACCCAGCCTGAAGTCAGCACTTCTCCTCCGCAGACAACCAGCCCTGTTGTTACAAATGTTTCGCACGCTACCTTTGAGTCGGGATCCCACTTGAGGAATTCATCAAGCAATGCATCCGAAATCTGATCGGCTACTTTATCGGGGTGCCCCTCTGAAACTGATTCTGAAGTAAAAAAATATCCCATTGTGTTATTACTTAGTTATTAGTTAACAACAGATGGGAAGAATGGTGATTGAAAAAAGGAATTCTCAGCATTTTAGCATTTTTTCCCGTGGTTGCAATCAGCGCAAATCTTTCCACCAGATAGTTACGGTACAAAGCAAATAAAAAAATCCGTAAAATAAAAATATTATCCGCCTGTAAGGTGCCTGAAGATCTCTTCGAGGTTGCTTTCTTCCTTTTGAAGGGAAAGAACCGTCAGATTATTGTTCACGGCGAATGCAAACAAAGCCGGCCGGATATCCTCTTCGCCCTGAGCCTCAATAAGCCAGAGACGTTGTTTTACCTGCCGGACTTTAACAACATTCCTGAGATTTTTTAAAGCTGATTCATCAGGTTCCCTGTCAAATTCGACATTAATTATCTGCCGCTGTCGTTTTATTATTGAATAGATATCGCTCTTTTTTTCATCGATGACAATAATACCCTTGTCAATAATAATGACTCTGTCGCAAATTGCCTCAACCTCCTGCATGATATGCGTTGAGAGCAGTATTGTCTTTTCTTTTCCGGCCTCTTTTATAAGGTTTCGGATCTCAACGATCTGATTCGGATCGAGCCCGCTTGTTGCCTCGTCAAGTATCAGTACACCCGGATTATGGATAAGCGCCTGGGCAAGACCAACTCTCTGCCTGTATCCTTTTGAAAGAGATCCGATCCTTTTTTTCTGTTCGGGTGCCAGGCCGGTAACTTCTATTATATTGTCAATCTGCTTCCTGGCTGAATTGTCTGATTTATACATGGAAGCGACAAATCCCAGATATTCCCTTACATACATTTCAGGATACAACGGATTGTTTTCAGGAAGATAGCCTATATTTTTTTTTATTCCGGGATTATTGCCGGAGGTTTCAATGCCATTCACAAACACAGACCCTGAAGTAGCAGGGATGAATCCGGTGATTATTCTCATCATAGTTGATTTCCCTGCCCCGTTTGGGCCAAGGAAAGCAACGATCTCTCCGGTTTTCACTTCAAAGGAGACATTGTCGAGGGCTTTCTGTTCACCATAAAGTCTGGTAACTCCCTGAACTACAATGGACATACTTTACTTATCCTCTTTACTGTCAGGGAGCTAAGATAACATAAGAACTTCTCTTTAACAAGGTCGAAAAATATTTGGCTAAAGGGTAAAAAAAAGCTTTTGAGACAGCCTCATTAGTCACCCCAGCCGCCCATAAACTGACCCGACTTTGCAAAAGAGGTTCTGGGATTAACACAACAAACCGGTATCCTGGAGCTGTTGGCAATAATATATTGTTCCGAAGCTCCCACCATATAATCTGCGAATGTTATGTTCTTGGTCGTTACAATAAGGACCAGGTCAGCATTGATCCTCTGCGCAAATTCAAGTGTCTGCTCGGCAAAATTGCCTCTGGGTATCTCATGGATCTCATATTCAATATTATTCTGAATGAGATATCTTATTGCAAAATTGAGGTTGATCTTCGTTTTTTTGATCAGGCTCTGATCGGTGGCAGTAGTGACAATAATATGGATTTTTGAGTCAAAGTACTTACCCATGTAAATTGCCATCTGAGTTTTCTCCTTGTTTTCCCTTCTGAAATCAACGGGGAAAACTATATTATGATACCTCTCCTGGTCCGCAGGCGGATCCTGAACAACTATAAACGGCACTTTTGATTTTACGATAACTTTCAGGGCCCAGCTGCCGGTAAGCTTCTGCATTCCTTTCATTCCGTGCGTACCCATTACAACCAGGCTCGCATTCTTATCATTTACAAAATCAGCAATTGCGGAGAAAATGCTTCCTTTGGAAATTTCAGCGCCGACCGGCATATTGTATTTCCTGCTGTTCTCCTCAGCAACATGGCGGAGGAGGACTTTCTTTTCCCCTTCCTCATTAGGCTTAATCCCTTTATCAACAATATGAAGAAGGCATACCTCATCCCTTACCATGCGGCTTATTTTAACTGCATGCGCAAGTGCATGTTCCGCAACAGGAGTAAAATCCCATGGTACAACTATAAGCTTCTTACTCTCTTCCATAATTGATATATATTTTCAAATTATATTCAAAGTTATTCAGATTTTCCCAATTTTCAAACCATTTGGTGAAGTCCGGTACTTGTTTTATGATTAAAACTTGTTAAATGAAGAAATATTTCAGCACTGGTGAAATAATATGAAAAAAAGGGCCCTGTCGCACAAAAATAGTGCCATTTTGAAAAGAAAATCGTTATAATGCTGTTTTCACATTGCATTACACACTTTAAATGGAGGTTTGCGACTAACAATTTATTATTTTTGGGTGGTCATATTTTTTATTGTAATGAAACAAACAAAAATTAAAAAATTGTTATCCTCACACAAAACAGGAGAAGATGTGCTGGTGAAAGGGTGGGTGAGAACAAAACGGGGAAATAAGAACATTGCATTTATTGCTCTTAATGACGGATCTGCCATCCGGAACATACAGGTAGTAGCTGACATATCGCAGTTTGATGAGAATCTGTTAAAGGAAATCACAACCGGAGCCTGCCTGGCCGTTACCGGCAAGCTTGTTGAATCACAGGGGCAGGGACAGAATGTGGAAATAGCAGCATCTTCAATTGAACTTTATGGGAAATGTGATGCTGAGACATATCCGCTTCAGAAAAAAGGACATTCAATGGAGTTCCTCAGGGAGATTGCTCATCTCCGCCCAAGGACAAATACCTTCAGCGCTGTCCTGAGGATCAGGCATGCAATGTCATTTGCAATTCATAAGTATTTCAACGACAAAGGCTTCTTTTACCTTCACACGCCGATCATTACGGGGAGTGATGCTGAGGGCGCGGGAGAAATGTTCCATGTTACAAGCCTTGACCTTGGGAATATACCACGTACCGAAACCGGAGCAGTTGATTTCGGCAATGATTTCTTCGGGAAGCCGACAAACCTGACTGTTTCGGGCCAGCTTGAAGGTGAGCTCGGTGCGCTTGCCCTTGGCGAGATTTATACATTCGGACCTACCTTCAGGGCTGAGAATTCAAATACTCCCCGGCATCTTGCAGAATTCTGGATGATCGAACCAGAAATGGCTTTCTACGATAACAACGATAACATGGATCTGGCCGAGGAGTTTGTAAAATACCTTATAAGTTATGCACTTAATAATTGCCGTGAGGATCTGGAATTCCTTAATAATATGATTGACAAGGGATTGCTTGACAGGCTGAAGTTTGTCATTGAAAATGAGTTCGTTAGGATGACATACACGGATGGTGTCAGGATACTGGTCGATTCAGGGAAAAAATGGGAATACCAGGTTGGCTGGGGAAAAGATCTTCAGGCAGAGCATGAGAGATATCTTGTTGAGGAACATTTCAAGCGGCCCGTGATACTTACTGACTATCCGAAAGATATCAAGGCATTCTACATGAAACAGAATGATGACGGAAAGACTGTCAGGGCTATGGATGTACTGTTCCCCGGAATTGGTGAGATTATCGGCGGCTCACAGAGAGAAGAGATCTATGAAAAACTGCTGACGCGCATCAGGGAACTGAAACTGCCGGAAAAAGATCTCTGGTGGTACCTTGAAACAAGGAAATTCGGGACCGCCCCCCACAGCGGATTCGGACTGGGATTTGAGAGAATGATCCAGTTTGTAACCGGGATGGCAAACATCCGTGATGTTATACCTTTCCCCAGAACACCCGGAAGCGCAGAATTCTAATAATGTTATTCCGTTTAATAATTGTGAAACAGGAAGATGTTAAAGCAGAAGTTACAGCAGAAATTGCTTCAGAAGCTTTCCCCGCAGCAGATCCAGATGATCAAGCTGCTGGAGGTCCCTACTTTGCAGATAGAACAACGGATAAAGAAGGAGCTCGAGGAGAATCCTGCTCTTGAAGAAGGGCCCGAAGATGACGAGATGCCTGCTGAAGAGGATGATGATTCTTTTGAAGAGGAGGACAGTGATCAGGATGAATTCACGCTCGACGATTACCGGCTCCAGGCAAATAACTACAGCAAAGACGATGACAAAAAGGCTGAAATACCTTTTTCGGCAGGTTCATCATTTCATGAACACCTTGAAGCTCAGCTCGGATTAAGGGATCTTACCGATAAGCAGAAGATCCTCGGAGAATATATCATCGGGAATATTGATGAGGATGGTTATCTAAGGAGAGAACCCATAAACATCGTTGATGATATGGCATTTCTGCAAAACGTACAGACCACTGAGCAGGAGCTTGAGGAAGTCCTTAAAATAGTACAGGATCTTGAACCGGCGGGTGTGGGTGCGAGAACACTCAGGGAATGCCTGATGCTCCAGCTTGAAAAAAAGGATATATCAGAACCGGCCGTGAGTCTTGCATATACAATTCTGGACCAGTACTTTGAAGAATTCTCCAAGAGACACTATGACAAAATTATGGCAAGGCTCAGCATAAGTGAAGGGAACCTTAAATCAGCGATCGAAGAGGTCCTTAAGCTGAATCCCAAGCCGGGAGGTCTCTTCAGCGATACCTTAACCAAGACTGCACAGCCGATAATTCCCGATTTCATTCTTGAACATTCCGAAGATGGTTTTGACCTTCACCTTAACTCACGCAATCTCCCGGAACTGAGGCTCAGTACAGCATACAGCGAGATGCTGCAGGCATATGCCAGGGACAAGGGCAATAAAAAGGAAATGAAGGAAGCGATCCTTTTTGTAAAACAGAAAATTGACTCTGCAAAATGGTTTATCGATGCCATAAAACAAAGGCAGAATACGCTTCTTCTTACAATGAATGCAATACTTGAATATCAGCAGGAGTATTTCATCGATGGGGATGAGACAAAACTGAGACCAATGATCCTGAAAGATGTTGCCGAGATGACGGGTCTTGATATTTCAACGGTATCAAGGGTCGCAAACAGCAAATACATACAAACTCATTTCGGGATTTATCCGCTGAAATTCTTCTTTTCAGAAGGATTACAGACCGACAGCGGTGAAGAGGTTTCAACAAGGGAGATAAAAAGGATCCTCCGGGATTGTATCGACAATGAAGAGAAACGGCACCCGCTTACAGATGAAAGGCTTACTGAGATCCTCCAGGAAAAAGGATACCAGATAGCACGAAGGACAGTTGCCAAATACAGGGAACAGCTGAATATCCCGGTTGCAAGATTACGAAAGGAGATCTGATGATGCCGGAAAAGAAACAATATGCCGGTGATGCACTGGCAAAAACAGTCTCAGTAGTCTTTCACCCTTTGCTCTTGCCGCTCTATGGTCTTTTGATATTGTTCTCCGCTCCGACCCTTATTGGCTATATCCCTCCCGCCGTCAAGAAGATACTGTTAATAATAATCCTGATCAATAATGTGATATTACCATTCTCTTTCATCCCTTACTTTAAACTGAGAAACATTATATCATCATGGACCATTGATAACAGGAGAGAAAGAATAATCCCGCTTATAACCACTTCATTCTTCTATTCCATCACAGTCTTTATTACATTCCGTTACCATATTCCTGCATTTATTAAATCTTTCATTCTTGCTGTTGCATTTCTGGCAATTGCAGTTACCATTATAAATTTCTGGTGGAAAATCTCAATCCATTCTGCCGGATCAGGAGCCCTGATAGCTCTTGTTGTAGTCCTTTCCATAAAAATGCAAGCACCCCTTCAATGGTTCCTGATAGCAGTTATCCTGTCATCTGGACTTGTCCTTACATCAAGGTTATGGCTTAATTCACACAGCCCGAAGGAAGTCTGGTCTGGTTTTTTTCTGGGATTACTCTGTTCAGGCCTCTTTTTGCTCTTCTATTAACAGCTCCTCAAGCGCTTTTTCAAGAAGTATTTTGCTTTGCCCATTTAGTTCATCCGGCCACCCCGGTTTAACAGAAGCAAGGTCTGTCTCTCCTTTTAATTTCTTTTGTGAAATGGCTGTAAACCATCCTTTTTCAGCAAGGTTTCGAGCGAGGTATTCCTGTTCAGTTTGTCCCGGAGTTGGTATCAGCAGTGCGCTGCATCCAAGACTAATAAGTTCCATTATTACAGTGTATCCCGACCTGGTAATAATGGAATCACTGGTTGTTATCACTTCTTTCATTGCAGAAGAATGAAGATGATCATACAAGATTATATTACCGGACTTTGACATCCCCCCGGGGTTTGAAGGATTTCCGCCAAGAAAAACTGTAATGGGTTCCTTATCCTGTAGCATATCAGTCAGTTTCTGTTTCAGGATCCCCTTCTGGGGCTCCGGTCCCGATAAGATGACTGTATTGTGCCGGACAGTTACCGGATTATCAGACGCCGTTGTTTTAATACGTGAAAAACGCGATAACAGTCCTGTATATCTGACATTACCCGGGAGTCTGATTCCATGCGATAACCTGCCTGAAACATTAAGTTCACCAGGGAGATCAGGAATGAAGCAGAATGAATATCTTTTAATGACCGCCCGGTGAAGAAGAATGCCGATGAATTCAAGGAAGGAGAATGCTTTCGGAAAAGGGATCCGTGGCATATGAGTTACATAAACCGATGTGATATCCCTGTTCCATAGGCCGAAGCGGTTATCACTGATCACTATGTCAATATTATGCTCCGGGATAATTTTTTTCAGTTTCCTGTGTTCACGGATAATATGATAAAGAAGAAGCGGAGTCTCAGGCAGAAGCTTCAGATACTGGGGCAGAGTCCGCGAATAGCCTGGCTTGTATCCTGGAAAATCAATATAGGTAAGTCCCGGCAATTCTTTCCTGAAGAATGAGAGGTGTTCTTCTCCGGCTCCGATCAGGATATTGTTATTCATTTCCCTGAGCTTTTCAGCCAGGGGAATCATACGTCCGGCATGCCCCAGTCCCCACTCAAGAGGACAGATCAGTATATTATGGATTTGTTTCAATATCAGCCCGAAACCTGCGTTTTGATGCCAAGATCATTAACAAGCGAAGCGATGTGTTTAAGTTCTGCCAGGGGAACTTTTGAAAGCTGTCCTCCTTCCGGCGTATCCCTTGATATTGTGTATATCATCACTTCAGCAGGTTTTATTTTTTTTATCGCCTGTAGCCAGGCATCAATTTCTTCCTTTGTCGTGTTGTCAATTGTTCTGCCTTTGAATTTCCCGCGAAGAAAAAGTGTCTGCACTATCAGATGTCCGTTAAATCCCTTAAGATCCCTGATCAGCTCATTGACCCTGACATTCACTCCCGGCCGGTTATGAATTTTCACTGTAAGGTCGAAAGCTGAATCGAGCTTCAGAATATTCTGATCAACCTTTAAGAGAGCCTTTCTGATATGCGGTTTTGAAATGGCTGTCGAATTTGACAGCACGGCAATCCTGGCAAGAGGGAAGTATTTGTTCCTCAGTTTAATACTGTCGTCAATAATGCCGGGAAATTCGGGATGAAGAGTTGGTTCTCCGTTGCCGGCATATGTTATCACATCAGGTGTTTGCTGTTTTTCTTTCATTGAGGAGAGCTTCTTTTCAAGAGCTTCGTATACTTCTTTCCTTGAAGGAAGATCCTTGCCGGATGGATCAGAATTGTGCGTCCATCCGCATTCGCAGTATATGCAGTTGAAATTGCAGATTTTCCTGCTTGCCGGAAGAAGGTTGATCCCGAGCGAAACTCCCAGCCTCCTGCTCTTAACCGGCCCGAATATTATTTTATCAAAAAGAAAAGTAGCCATTATTTCACATTATGCCGTGTCAAAATTAGCATATAATTTAAAAGTCAGATATTCTCAGTAATATCGAAATGACAATTAAGTTGAATTATTGGATGGGTGAAGGAGATTCCTCACTTCGTTCGGAATGACAGGGTGTAGTAGGGGTATAAGGGGAGGGAGGTGGTGATTTATATTAGTCGTGTAACTGTGGTTTCCGGAAGCAGCTTAAGATTAATCAGATCAAGGTTTTCAAGGAGCAGCAGCCCGGGTTTCATTCCCGGTTCGATTTTTCCATACTGCTGCTCTTCTCCAAGAGCTCTTGCCCCGTTTATTGTTGCCCATCGAATCAGCTCCCCGAGGCTTACAGACGGGAAATGATGCTGTAGTATCTTAAGCTCGGAGAGAATACTCAGCTTATGGTTTGAAGCAAGGCTGTCGGTCCCGATTACAATGCTGCAGCCTTCAGAGATAAGCAGATCAACCGGAGGGATTTTATTTTCGATATACAGGTTTGCGTTGGGGCACAGGCACCAGAAAATATTATTTCTTTTACGGATCTCCTTCACTGTTTCCCTGTCGGCATATGTATTATGGACAAGAATAAGTGTGCCGGATGATGTTACCTCATTCAGAATCGCCGAAGTGATGCTTTCGGGTGTCTTCAGCTCACCGGGCAGCATTCCTGCCTTTGCAAACGATTCTAACAGAGGACCCGAATGATCCGAAACAAATGAGTTTTCTCCCTCTGTTTCCATGAAATGAATGGATGTAATTTTGTTATCGACGGTTTTTTCCTTTATCAGCCTGAAAAGAGGCAGAGATACGGAATAAACAGTATGGGGCACGATAAAGGAAGTCAACTCTGATTTAACAGCATCCTCTGATAATCTGATGATTTCATTCATTCTGCTGTCTGCAATTCCGGGATCTGTTCCGAAAACCTCAAGCAGATTAATATAACGGATCCGGCTTTTTCTTTTAACGCTGAATGTTACCGGAGTGTTACAAATATCGGCACAGAGTTCAATCCCTTCACTGTAAAGGTCATTATCAGCAGAAATTACTGATGATAAAATAATCTCCGGATCATGATTCCTTATGTTTTGCAGCTGAATCAAAAACTCACCAAGACCTTTTTTCTCAGCAATGGCTCCTTTAAGATGCGAAAGTTCAAGATGGCAATGGCAGTTTACAAAGCCCGGAATGATTATCCCGTTATGGAATTCAACAGAGCGGCTCTCCTCCTGTGAGCCGTCCAAATCATCAACACTTATGATTGTCCCGTCATCGTTTGCCGTGATTATGCCTCTTCTGAGCGTCTGCCCTGAATTTGTAAAAATGAACTGGGATGAAAACCGTTTCATTTTACAACGCCGGAATAATAAAATGATATCTCCTCAATCCTGGCATTTTGCTCACCATAATATGGATTGCTTCCATAATCACAGAGCCAGCCTTTCAATACTACGCTGGGATTGCTGGTAAACGTCCCTGCCACTGTGTAGGTATGCGGCCGGCCATCCTTTATATACCTGATTGCAGGCAGATAATTCTTCCTGCCGTTTTCTGAACTGTCCGCGTTGCTGAACCAGGCTGTAAAACGAGGATCGTATGACTGATCATCCGGATATACGGTAACAGTAAACTTCAGTGCATAAGTACCCGGTTGTATAAGTGTCATTTCAAAATAAGGTTTTTCTGCTCCTCCGGGATCAGGCAGCAAATATGAGGGTTCACCTTTCCATTGATCTGCAACATAATCCGGCGATCCAAAATATTCCTGTTCCACACGGGTTTCCATTTCACTGAATTTACCAAGGATCTGATCATAAATCTGAATCAGCTTTTTTGGCCTTTTAATGTAGTAATACTGAATTGTGGTGTCCATCGCCTCTGTTGAATACCCATAACTTTCTATTATTTCAACATACAATTCAGAGGTATCGTGGATCATAAACCGTATCCTCATTTTCGGAAGGGTAAACAGGCCGTTTGTCATGTGAAGATCAGTAAGTATGGAAACAAAATCTTTTTCCGGGATGATCTCCCTGTATCTTGTTTTTTCTGTCTTTTTAAAACATGAACCGGCCACAAGCAAAACAAAAACTGATGCAAGAATTCCCCTGACGGGATAAACAAAAATATTCCGGATTTTCTTATTCATGTTCCCTGAGGTATTTTTTTGTCAGGTACCTTACAGGATACCAGGCAGCCCAGTAACCTATGAGAAGAACCGTTGCCGGGACTATAATAAAATCTTTCAGCTTCATCACCACAGGATATGTATCCATGATCAGCGATTCGCTTGGTAATTCCACCAATCCATAGGTTTGCTGAAGCCAGCATATAATGAAACCCAGAATTATTCCGGCAATTGCACCTATAATGGAAATAAGCCAGCCTTCAAAAATGAATATCCTGCGGATCAGTGTTTTGTTCGCGCCAAGGCTTTTAAGTATCTCAATATCCCTTTCCTTTTCAATTATGAGCATTGTAAGGGAACCAATGATATTAAATGATGCTATTATCAGTATAAGGGTGAGAATGAAGAAGATAGCTAACCTTTCCGAGCGCATTACCTTATAAAAAAGCTCCTGCTGCTCAAATCTGTTCTGAACAATAAAATCTTTTCCGAATATCTCTGAAACATTTTTCTGAACTGCGACGGCATTAGCATTATCCGTGAATTTGATCTCGACAGTACTGACTCTTTCCTGGTTTTCAATCAGATTGCCGGCAAAATCAAAAGGCAGAAAAATATACTTTGAATCATATGCCTGCTCAATCTGAAAAATACCTGACGGGAAAATATAACTCCTGTTATATGCATCCTCCGGATTGAGACTGCTTTCTGCTGATCTTCGCAGAACATAAATAAACAGCGGCGTTATAAAATTCACTCTTATTCCCAGGTATTCGGCAATGCCAATTCCCGGAACAGCATGTGGTCTTCCCTTATCATTGTTCAGCATGAATTCTCCCTCCCACATCGCACTGTCAATATTCGACACACTGGTATAGTTGTCATCAACTCCCTTTATGGTGCCTATGACCTGCCTGTCGCCATACTTGAACAGTGCATTTTCTTCTATGGTCAGAGAATAACAGGAGACGCCATTGACATTTGCCAGCAGATTCAGCTTTGAAGTGTCAGGGATAAAAGTCTTGCCTTCAGCGGCAGTGATCTTAAGATCGGGGTCAAATGTGTTGAAAATAGAGGTCACAAGCAATTCCAGTCCGTTGAAAACCGAAAGAATGATAATCAAAGCCATTGTTCCGACAGCTACTCCTGCTACCGATACGGCAGATATGATATTGATCGCATTCCGTGATTTTTTCGCGAAGAGATATCTTTTTGCCATGTATAATGAAAGCTTCACTTTTTCTATTTTCTTGCGGTCACCAGTATCCCGGTTCCTGTCTTATGATTTAAACTGATATCAAAAATGTTAAGTATGATTGAAACGGGCAAAAATACAATGTAATAAAACGGTAAAAGAATAAAGAAAATATATGAAATATTAAGCATTTTCACAGGATATTTCATTGTAAGCCGCCAGGATATGTTCCCGGGCTTTCCGTAGGTGTAATGGGCTTCAACCTTTCTGAATCCTGCCCTGGCAAGCTTTTCAGTTATGTCCGGGATGCTGTATCCGTTTCTGACATGCTCGCCGATAAAAGACTCGTCTTCAGCAGCATGGGCATCTGAACCTCCCTTGTCCGAGGGTGTTGAAATAAGGAGAAATCCATTTTGTTTCAGTGATTCGCTGAAATTTGAAAAGACTTTTTCATCTTCCCTGATATGTTCCATAACATCAACCGAAAGGATGAGATCAAAGGCGTCCGGATCCCTGAAGGCGGTAAGGTCCGCTGTTCTGAAAGTCGTTCTTTCTTCCAGTCCTGTTTTCTTAAAGAAGCTTTTACAGTCTTCTATCTGTTCACTGTCAATATCCACTCCATCGATTTTCCAGTTTTCATTCATCCTGCACATGCGCCAGGTGTATTGTCCCAGACCCGAGCCGGCATCCAGGATATTTGCGTGTCCCTTCAATTCCCGGCTTATTTTCTTCAGGGCTTTTTTTACATGCCATGTACGGAGCAGTAAAAGATCAAGAAGCCAGTAGAAAATTTTTCTCATAAACGCAGGTCCAGAAATAAGCCTGCCCGGCAATTTTTTTATCGGCTCGTACTGCATGAATATCAGGATTTCAGCAATTTGCTTATCTTATCGATATAATCCAGGCTGTCATCAATAAAAAAGGTGATTTCGGGTACGATACGAAGCTGTGAGCGTACCTTATGACCAAGATCAAACCTGATCTTCGGAGCGTGATCCTGAACTGATTGCAATATATCGGTCTGATTGCCTGATGGATAGATACTCAGATAAATCTTTGCATAAGAGAGATCAGGGCTTATTCTTACCCTGGTTATTGAAATCATTTTTCCTCGTGCGTATTCACTGCCCTTACGCAGGAAAATATCCGCTATCTCCTTCTGTATAAGTCTTGATACTTTCTTTTGTCTTGTCGATTCCGTTGATTCCACAGCGTCTCTGATTTTGATCCGGCAAAGGTAAGAATATTTTTAGGTCTTCATGTACCCACCCCCTTTGATCGCTCCCCTGCAGTCCGGCTCCTCGCTAAGATAGCCCACTGGGCTATCTT
>CAYNGW010000007.1:0-26831 GCA_964396955.1 uncultured Rikenellaceae bacterium
GAACAGACAAGGAAACAAAAAATGATAAGATCATTAAGCTCAAAAGAAAAACAGTTAAAAAAGGAGCTTGACGCAAAGAAAAGAATAGCAAAAAGGCTGGAAAGTGAAATAGCCAGAATTATTGAAGCAGAAAGAAAGAAGTCAAGGATGACAGACCTGACTCCGGAACAAAAGCTGATTGGCGATAATTTCTTTGAAAATAAGGGACGGATGCCATGGCCTGTTGAGAGGGGAATAATAACAAATCATTTTGGTGTACATCAGCATCCGGTGCTAAAGTATGTAACTGAGAATAATTTTGGAATAGAGATTACAAGTTCAGGGAAGACAGTCGCGAGAAGCATTTTTAAGGGAGAAGTTACTTCCATATTTGCAATTTCAGGAGCGAATATGACAGTTATAATCAGGCACGGGAAGTATTTGTCTGTATATAATAATCTGATTAATGTAAGAGTAAAAAAGGGTGATATAGTAGAAACAAAACAGGAACTTGGAGAAATATTTAACAATACCGGAGAAGAAAACTCATGTACAATGAAATTCATGATTTTTGAGGAAAAGTACCTTGATCCGGAGCTATGGATAGCAAAAATCTGATATATTGTGAAACAAATTGCAATAATTTAAGTATAATGGATTTGGTATTAAAGGATTTATGTTGAAGAAAATACATATAGAGTCAAAAATAGCCAGCATAAGAGCTGTTGAGAATGCCATTGATAACATTACAGGGGATGCGGGAATAAGCCAGGATGATTATGGCAAAATACTTATTGCTGCACTTGAGGCAGTTAACAATGCAATAATTCACGGAAATAAATCGGATGCAAGGAAATATGTAGACATAGAGATTTTACTAAGAGATAACAGGCTGATAATTATTGTAACAGATGAAGGAAATGGTTTTAAACCAAAAGAAGTACCGGATCCGACCAGACCTGAAAATATAGAAGCAATTAACGGACGGGGAATATTTCTTATGAGAAAACTTGCTGATGAAATTGAATTCAATAAGAGAGGAAACAGCGTTAAGATGACATTTAAAAACGTAAAACATTGAAAATTATAATATTCTATGATAATATAAATTATCGTATCAGGGAAGGAAAAGAAGTACTCAAATTAGTTGAAAAGGTCATCAGGAAGGAAGGAAAAATACCTGGTGACCTTTATTTTGTTATAACAACAGACAAGGAATTGCTTAAAATAAATAAAGAATTCCTTGGAAATAATTCACTTACTGATGTAATTGCATTTGATTATTCGGAAAAAAATAAGATAAACGGGGAAATATACATAAGCAAGGAGACAGTTAAAAGAAATTCAATAAACTATAAAGTTAGTTTAAAGAATGAAATGATGAGGGTAATGATCCATGGAACACTTCATCTGTGCGGGTATGATGATAAAAATGAAAAGGAAAGGAAGAAGATGACAGAAGAGGAAAATGAATGGCTGATAAGAATGGAGGAGAAGAAATAAATGGAATTCGCTTATGATATAATAGTTGTCGGAGGGGGTCATGCAGGATGTGAAGCTGCTCATGCTGCCGCAAAAATGGGTGCAGAAACCCTGCTTATTACAATGGATATGACAAAACTGGCGCAAATGTCATGTAATCCGGCAATGGGAGGTATTGCAAAAGGACAGATAGTACGTGAAATAGATGCTTTAGGAGGAATGAGCGGATTAATAACGGACAGAAGTATGATACAGTTCAGAATGCTGAACAAATCAAAAGGTCCGGCAATGTGGAGTCCGAGGGCACAATGCGACAGACAGAAATTTACACATGAATGGAGAAAGGAAATAGAAAGCACAGAACATCTGCATATATGGCAGGAACAGGCAACAAAACTTATAATTGAAAGAAAAAAAGTAAAGGGAATTGAAACCTCTTTCGGGACAAAATTTATTGCTCAGGCAGTAATTTTGACAAATGGTACATTTTTAAATGCAATGATGCATGTAGGATTTAAAAATGTAAAAGGGGGAAGATCAGGAGATCCTTCATCAACGGGATTAAGCGAACAGCTGGCAGAAATGGGATTTACAGTTGAAAGGATGAAGACAGGGACCAGTGCCAGGATTGATGGAAGGACTATAAATTTTAATTTAATGACGGAACAGCAAGGAGATTCTGATAATAGAACATTTTCTTTTATGTCAGAGAAGCAGGGAATAAGAATCCAAAAAAGCTGTTTTATAACACATACAAATGAAGAAGTACATGAAGAATTAAGAAAAGGGTTGGAATTCAGCCCCTTATTTAAAGGAAGGATTAAAGGAAGAGGCCCGAGATACTGCCCGAGCATTGAAGATAAGATTGTAACATTTAAAGAAAAAAATGCTCATCAGCTATTCATTGAACCGGAGGGCACAGATACAATAGAGTATTACGTGAATGGATTTGCAAGCAGTTTGCCACTTGAGGCGCAGATTAAAGCTTTGAGAAAGGTAAAAGGATTGGAAAAGGTTGAAATATTCCGTCCGGGATATGCAATTGAATATGATTTTTTTCAACCGACGCAGTTAAAACCTACCCTGGAGACAAAGAAGATTGAAAATCTTTATTTCGCAGGACAAATTAATGGAACAACTGGTTATGAAGAAGCAGCAGCGCAGGGATTAATGGCTGGAATAAATGCTGTTTTGAAGCTGAAAAACAGAGGGGAAATGGTCTTGGGAAGAGAAGAATCGTATATTGGGGTATTGATTGATGATCTTGTTACAAAGGGAGTAGATGAACCATACAGGATGTTTACATCAAGAGCTGAATACAGAATACTCCTGAGACAGGATAATGCAGATGAGAGACTGACCGGGAAGGGTTATGAAATAGGACTGGCTGATATTAAAAGAATAAAAATCCTTAAGGAAAAAGAAGAAATGGAGAATGAAATAATCGAATTTCTGAAAAACACAAGTATCGATCCTGAAGAGATAAATGAATATTTAACTGAAATAAAGTCAAATACTATTAAGCAAAGAACTAAAGCTATAAATATTGCTTTGAGACCGCAGGTGAGTATTAAGGCACTACTTGAAGAAATAAAGAAAAGCAGAAATCTGAAAGCGAACCAGTCATCAAGATTAAGGGAGATATCAGAATCAACTGAAATAAAAATTAAGTATGAAGGCTATATTCAGAGAGAAAAGATAATTGCAGATAAAATAAAGAGACTGGAAAATGTAAAAATACCAGCTGACATAAATTACAATGAACTTGTTTCCATTTCAACTGAAGGAAGACAAAAGCTAACAAGAATAAAGCCGGCAAGCATTGGTCAGGCAGGAAGGATCAGCGGAGTTTCTCCATCTGACATAAATATTTTATTAATGTATTTAGGACGCTAATAGTGTTCCACGTGGAACAATATTTATTAATTCTGAAAATATTTTTATGAAAGTCATTGGAATGCTTGTAGATATACACGCAAGGGATATTTATCCGGCTGTCATTTCTATAGGGAATAGTAAAATATCAAAGATTAATAGAACAAAGAAAGTTGAAGAAAGATACATTTTGCCAGGATTAATTGATGCCCATATTCATATAGAGAGTTCAATGTTATCACCGGGGAATTTCGCACTGGCAAGTGTTCCACATGGAACAACTGGTGTTGTGTCTGATCCCCACGAAATTGCAAACGTGCTGGGAATTAAAGGTGTAGAGTATATGATTGAAGAGGGTAAAAAAGTACCGCTAAAATTCTGGTTTGGAGCACCATCATGTGTTCCGGCAACAGATTTTGAGACAAGCGGAGCGAGAATTGAACCTGAAGAGGTAATAAAATTGCTTGAAAGAAAAGAAATAAAATATCTTGCTGAAATGATGAATTTCCCGGGGGTAATCAATAATGATAAGAATATTAAAAAAAAGCTGGAAGCAGCAAAGAATGTCGGTAAAAAAATTGACGGACATGCTCCCGGATTGTCAGGAAAAGAACTTAAGAGATATGTTGATGCGGGAATAAGTACAGATCATGAATGCAGCAGTATAGCTGAAGCCAGAGAGAAAATATCGCTGGGAATGAAAGTGCTGATAAGGGAAGGAAGCGCAGCAAGGAACCTTGATGCGCTGAAAGAGCTTTACAGGTCAAATCCTGAAGATATTATGCTTTGCAGTGATGATCTTCATCCGGAAATGCTTGAAAAAAGACATATAAACAAACTGATAGCTAAGCTCATATCAGAAGGATATGATGAATTTGATGTCATCCGCAGTGCAACTATTAATCCTTCAATACATTATGGTCTTAACGCCGGAATGCTGAAACCCGGTGATGAAGCGGATTTTATAATAGTAGATAGCCTGGAAAACATGAGCGTTATTGAAACATGGATTGACGGGAAGAAAGTATTTGACAGAGGACATGTTCTCTTTAAATATGCAAATGGAGAACCTGTTAACATGTTTAATTGCAGTAAAATATACGAAAAAGAAATATTAGTCAGAAACAGAGATCAGAAGTTCAGGATAATTCAGGCATTTGACGGAGAATTGCTGACAAAGGAAATAATACACGATCCGGTACAAAAAGAAATGCTTGAACCAATTCCTGACGAAGATATTTTAAAAATTGTTGTAAAAGACAGATATACAGATGCACCTCCTGCTGTCGGATTTATCACGGGATTTGAACTTAAGGAAGGTGCCTTTGCAAGCTCTGTGGCACACGACAGTCATAACATAATAGCCATTGGGACAAACAACAGAGATATGCTTTCTGCAATTAATGAAATTGTAAGACTTAAAGGAGGAATGGTGGTTGCGAAAGGGCAGGAGATCAGTTCTCTTCAGCTGGAAGTGGCCGGGATAATGTCAGGATGGCCATGCCATGAAGTAGCATCATTATATGAGTCGTTGACAGATAAAGTAAAGAGGCTGGGATGTAAAATGTCCGCTCCTTTCATGACTCTATCCTTTATGGCACTGCTCGTTATACCAGAGTTAAAGCTCAGTGATCGCGGTCTTTTTGACGGGAACAGGTTTTGTCCGGTACCGCTGTTTGTGGAATGACAGAAAAACCCTTTGGCGCTAAAGCGCCATTTCCCCCTCCCGGGGGAATGAAAAGGAGGTATAAGGCTTACAGAAAATCCCTATCTTTGTCTGATGCTTTTAAATCCAGATACAATTGTTCCGCTGTTGCCGGAAAAACCTGGAGTCTATCAGTTTATGGACTCATCAGGTAATTTGCTGTACGTGGGGAAAGCGAAAAACATTAAGAAAAGACTGGCTTCTTATTTTACCGGAAACCAGTCGGGGAAAACAACCGTTATGCTTAAGAGAGCATCCAATATCAGACATATCGTTGTAGATAATGAATCAGATGCACTTTTGCTTGAGAATAATCTTATTAAAAAGCATCAGCCCAGATATAATATACTTCTCAAGGATGATAAAACATATCCATGGATATGTATTAAGAAAGAACAGTTTCCGAGGTTATTCAGTACCAGGAATACGATTAAGGACGGATCAGTTTATTACGGGCCATATACATCGGGACTGATGGTAAAAACGCTGGTTGATCTTATCCGGCAATTATATAAACCCAGGACATGCACCCTGAATCTGACTCCGGAATCAATAGCATCCGGCAAATTCAAGGCGTGTCTCGAATATCATATGGGTAACTGCAAAGCTCCATGCATAGGGCTTCAGGATCAACAGGAATATGATGCAAACATTCAGCAGGTCAGGGATATACTTAAAGGAAATATTTCCACCGTTATAGACCATTTAAAGGAACGGATGACAAACTACTCAAATGAACTAAAATTTGAAAAGGCACAAATAATCAAGGATAAGATTGACCTCCTGGCGAAATTCAGATCAAGGTCAGCCATTGTGAGCAACAAAATAAGAAATACTGATGTATTTGCATTTACACAGGATAATGACAATACCTATATAAATTACCTGAAAGTAGTAAATGGAGCTGTAGTTCAGGTATTTACACTTGATATGAAAAGTCGGGTCGATGAGGAGAAGGAATCACTGATGGGATTCGCAGTTACAGAGATAAGGCAAAGATTATCAAGTGATTCACCTGAAATTATCATCCCTTTTAATCCCGATATATTACTTGACAAAATCAAATATACAATACCGGCGAAGGGCGATAAGCTAAAACTTCTTGAACTGGCTGAAAGAAATGCTATTTACTACAAGCTTGAGCAGAGGAAGAAACAAGAGGCTCTGCCGAAAAAAGACCGCACGGCAAAGAATCTGGAAAAGCTGAAATCGGATCTTCATATGGCCGAACTGCCGGTACATATTGAATGTTTCGACAATTCAAATATTACGGGAAAAAATCCCGTGGCTGCATGTGTGGTTTTCAAAAACGCAAAACCAAGCAAGAAAGATTACAGACATTTCAATGTTAAAACCGTTACGGGATCCGATGATTTCTCATCAATGGAGGAGATCGTCTTCCGGAGGTACAGACGGATTATTGAGGAAAAACAGAGTCTTCCCCAGCTTATAATCATTGACGGAGGCAAAGGTCAGCTTTCCTCGACCGTTAAAAGCCTTCAGAAACTTGATATTAAAGATAAAATATCAGTAATCGGTATTGCAAAAAAGCTGGAAGAAATCTATTTCCCGGGGGATAGCATTCCTCTCTATCTCGATAAGAACTCTGTAAGTCTTAAAATCATCCAGCAGCTCAGAAATGAAGCACACCGTTTTGGAATAAATTTCCATAGAGATAAACGTTCATCGGAAATGACAAAATCAGAACTTGATCAGATAAAGGGAATTGGTATTAAGACAAAAGATCTTTTATTGAAAAAAATAGGCTCTATCGAGAAAATCAGAAATACATCTTATGAGGAGCTTGAAAAAATCGTCGGAGAGAAAAAAGCAACAATTTTGATCCAATCTCTGCAAAAATAACTCTGCTTTCCACGTGGAACATATTTTTAAATTATGTTTATAAATAACAGACAGACAACGATATAGGCTTTTCTAATCTGTGTCTTAACCCGGTGAGAATTGAATATTTTAAGTCATCCGGATACCAGGCAGGGAATTTTCGGTCCGGAAAGGGGATTGTTTCGACCAAATATTAAAAATATTCTAAAATATTTAACCACCCTTTTTCTTTCCCCCCGGGGGAGAAAAAATTCCAACTGTTTAAAAGATTGATCCGTCCTAAAATAAGTTGACACTAAAAACAACTTATTTATGGAAAATGAAAAATTATATACAGGAGTTTTTTCTACCGTCTGAGGGAGATGTCGCGAAGCGACAGAGGGAGTCATTCCCTTAATAACATTTTTGCTATTTTGTCTGAAATATCCAGCGACCCGCATGTAAAAAACCCTTTCATGCCAAAAAACTCAGCTGTCTTTACGTTTAATTCCGTGTCATCGATAAAAAGACATTCTTCAGGAACAAGCCTGTATTTTTCCAGAAATATCCTGAAAATATTTTTGTCGGGTTTTGAACATTTCACATCTGCAGAGATTATTCCGCCATCAAAATATTCAAAGAAAGAATAACCATTTTTGACATCATCAAATATATCGATATGGAAGTTGGATATATAATACAGCTTAAAACCATGTTTTTTTAGCGCAGGAAGGATTTTTGCATTGTTATCAAGGGAATGGAAGATCCTGGTGCGTTCGTTGAAAATACAGGTTATTTCCTCCCTTTTAAGAGATGATTTCTTTGCTATACGATCAATAGCTTCTGCTGTGGTTATTTTTCCGTCATCAAGGAGAAGCCATTCAGGACTCCGAAAAATATCAGACAGTATAATATTCCTTTTTTCGGGAGTGTAATTTTTTTTGGAAAGATATTCAGAGGGCCTGAAGCTGATCAGCACATTTCCCAGGTCAAAAACAAGGTTTTTGATCATATCATGGGTTCTTCATGCTTATAGGCTGGCCGGTAGCCTCAAGGACGTTCCACCAAAGTTCGCCTTCCACATCGATCTTCTTACGTTTTTTGACTGCCATAGAAATTGGAAGAAGGGTAAATTCATTGTTCCAGTAACCCACAACAAAATCAGTTTTACCTGCCACTGCCGCATGTACCGCATTTTGTGCAAGAAGATTGCAGAATTTACTGTCGTTGGCATTTGCAGGTGCGCTTCTGATGATGTAGCTCGGATCAATATACTTGATGGAATATGTAAATCCCTTGGAATCAAATTCTTCCTGGATCTTTTCCTTCAAATGAATGCCAATATCTTTATGTTTTATATTTCCGGATGCATCTTTTGTAAGGTCTTTTGATTCAAAAAGATCCTGACCGGCGCCTTCAGCAACCACGACAACAGCATGGTGCCTTTCTTCGAGACGCTTGCGAAGGACCTTTAGAAATCCGCGTTGTCCATAAAGATCGAAAGTGATTTCAGGTACAAGCACAAAATTAACCTCCTGAATGGCAAGAGCTGCACTTGCTGCAATAAAACCGGAATCACGTCCCATAAGCTTTACCAGGGCAATGCCGTTGTGGGCACCCTCTGCTTCATTATGTGCGTTCCGTATTATGTCATTGGCAATTGAAAATGCAGTTTCAAATCCGAATGACTTCTGAATAAGATCAATATCATTATCAATTGTTTTTGGGATGCCAGCAACAGCTATTTTAAGCTTTCTCTTCTTTATCTCTTCATGAATTGCATGAGCGCCCCGGAGAGTACCATCACCGCCGATACAGAACAAAATATTAATATTAAGTATTTCAAGCGTATCAACCATTTCTTCAACATTCTGGTTACCGCGCGACGTACCCAGAAACGTACCGCCCGATTGATGGATATCACTAACCATTGGAGCCGTAAGGTCAACAACCGGGTGATTGTATTTTGATATTAACCCTTCATATCCATATCTTATGCCAAGCATCCTGGTAACCCCGTATCTGTAATGAAGCTGATTGACAAGGCTTCTGATCACATTATTTACTCCGGGACACAATCCTCCACAGGTGACTATGCCTACTTTCGTTTTCGCCGGTTCAAAGAAAATATTTTCTTTAGGTCCTGCCTTTTCAAATGAGACAGGCATTTCGCCGGTCTCTTTATACTGATTAAAGGATTCAAGTGAGACTTCATAGAGTATCCTTTCGTCATCCTTAACAAATTTATATACAGGACTGTCAGCCCGCTGGCCTTGTTTGAGAGGTGTTATCACATTCCCGGTTCCAAGGGAAGAGACCAGAAAATCCTCATACTTCATATTTCTGTAAATTGAATTATAAATATTATATGGAAACCACGAGATTTCCAGCGGTTTCAAAATTAGTTAATTTTTTGAATGATTGATAAATAAATGATCCCGAATAATCTGTCCGGGACGGATCAGATTATCTGCTTTATCCTTCCGATAAGGCCATTTTCGAGCCTGACCTTGATGCCATGGGGATGGTTCGGTGAGGTTGTCAGCACTTCCTTTACCTTTCCGCACGTTAGCTTGCCAGTCCGCTTATCTTCAGTCAACTCTACCATTACTGCGATTCCCGGTTTAATATCTGCCCTGCGTGTTCCTTCCATAATTCTAGCCGGAGGTACCCCTGATTTTCATCCTTATTCTGTAAAAACCCTTACTGGCGGTTATATAAAGACTTTTCTGATTCCTGTCACCAAAACATACATTTGCCGTCCAGCTTTCAGGAACGGCAATATTACCGAGTTTTCTGCCGGTCTTATCGAAAACTGTAACGCCTTTTCCGGTGAGATAAATATTGCCTTCAGCATCAATTGTCATCCCGTCTGAACCCATTTCACAGAAAAGAGTTTTGTGTGACAAAGCGCCATCAGAATTGATTGAGTATGACCACGTTTTGTTTCCCCCGATATCAGCAACAAACAGTTTTTTACCATCAGGGGTGCCCACAATCCCGTTTGGTTGTAAAAGATCATCTGCCACTATTATCAGGGTTTTGTGATCGGGTTTCAGGTAGTAGACGCATTGTTTTTCCTGTGGCATGTCAGCATGATCCCACCATGATCTTTTGTAAAAGGGATCAGTGAAATAAACACCCCCTTCGGGACTGATCCACAGGTCATTCGGGCCATTCAGCAATTTCCCTTCATAAGTATTCAGGAGTATTTCAACTTTTCTATCGGAAGTGATCTTCCACAGCTCATTATTTTCCTCCGCACATGACCAGAGATTGCCGGCATTGTCAAAAGAGAGACCGTTTGAACGTCCGGCAGGCTGCATGAACACGGAAAGCCCGGTTTTGTTATTCCAGAACAATATGCGGTCATTGGGCTGATCGGTAAAACAGATATTTCCTTCAGGATCTGCCGAGGGTCCCTCGGTGAACAGGAAGCCATCAGCCAGCTTTTCAAGCTGCGCTCCACGTTTAAGCAGTTTTGCAAGCCCGTTATCCTGACCTTGTGCATGCAGGGAGAATAACAATACAAGGACAGGCATTAATGTGTGATTTTTCATGTTTCAGATTGCTTTAAGGGCAGCCTCAACTCTTCCGATATAGTTATCTATCTGATCAGGCTGTTCAAATCCGATAATTATCATATCCACGGTTCTCAGGCCAAGAACAAACCGGAGCGACCGGTCAATTCTTTCAGAATCATTCCTGAAATTACCGCCTCCGACAAGCTTCATCCCGATAACACCTTTACCTGACTTATGCATTTTTTCTATTACAGGAGTGACCTGTGCAGGATCCCTGGAATCCATGGCTGCACCAAAAGGATTGATCCTCACATGGATAATATCCACCCATGAACTGGCAGCGGCAGCCTCCAGGGCCTCAAAGGAATGGACAGAAACACCATGGGCTTTGATAATTCCCTTTGATTTAAGGGTTTCAAGTATGTCCATCTGTTTTTTCTGTTCGTCTGTCCATCCGGCACTCATCATGCAGTGAAGCTGTACAATATCCAGATAATCTGTATTCAGTTCTTTGCGGAAACGGTCAACAACTATATCGGCATCAGGTCTTTCAGATTCGGGAATCGTTCCCGGTAAAATCCATATTTTAGTGCCAAGCGTATATTTTTCCCTTGGGATATCTTTCAGTGCTTTGGCTGTAAACGGATGAGTCCCATAGGAATCAGCACAGTCAAAATACCGGATTCCCTTGTCAAACGCCGACCTGATAACTGATTCAGCAGTGCCTGCCCTCGTGATATTGGATGAGCGGTTACCACCATTGAATCCGGTACCCATGCCCAGCAAAGTAGTCTTTATCCCGGTTTTCCCCAGCGAGACTATCTGGAACGGATCATATGAAGAGCCTGTCCTGAATGACATCATTGCAGATGCGTCAGACCCGAATAAAACCGTACCGGCGCCTGCACTTATCGTGGCAATAAATTGCCTTCGTGTCAGATTCTTTTTTCCCATGATTCAATATTTAATATTGCGAGTTTAATTCTATAAACAAATAAAAGCATTTTTTTGCAAGGTTCATTTTCTTATATTACCTATTTCAGAACAGTAACTTTCAAATGAGAAGGATATTTTACATCATGGTATATTCTTTGCGTGGCTTTCTGAAAATCACTTTCCGAACACTGGTAGATATTAACAAATTTCTGCGGATTTCTGTCTGCAAGCGGAAACCATGAATTCTGCACCTGTATCATTATCCTGTGTCCTTTTTTAAATGTATGGGCCACGTCAGGGATTTCATATCTGACCCCGGTTATTTTTCCGGATTTAAATGGTTCCGGTTTTTCAAAGCTGTTCCTGTATCTGCCCCTGAATATTTCTCCCCTAACCAGCATCTGATATCCTCCCATAGGTACAGTGATTTCGTTATTTTCCCCGGCTTCAGTGTCAGCAGGAAAAACATCAATGAGTTTGACAACATAATCAGCATCGGTCCCTGTCGTTGAAACAAAAAGATCAGCTGTCAGCGGACCTGCCAGTGTAATATCTTCATTTAAAATCCCGGTCTGGTATACCATTACGTCTGGCCGGCGTGATGCAAACCGCTGATCATCAGTCATATATTCGGCGGTTCTTCTTGCATGGACATCTTCCGTATAAGGAACGGGATTCATGGGATCAGAGATATATTCATCATAACTTTTCCTGTTTACGGGTGCATCAAAGGAAGCTTCTTCTTCCGGATGAAAATAAAGATTCTTTTCAACGACATTTTTGGGCGGCCAGGTTTCAAAATCCCTCCATTCGTTGGATCCGGTGACAAAAATCGTGGCTTCAGCCAGACCATGATCATCTTCTTCTTTAAGGTAATGATTAAAGAAATCCTTTTCCAGGTCAATAAACTTCTTATTTGCATCAAGGCCCCAGTAAATATTCCCGAGGTTATTTGCCTCACCTACAGCCCATTGGCTATGCGACCAGGGACCCATAACAAGGTAGTTTTGAATATCAGAGGGATTCTGGGTTTCAATAGCTTCATACGTATTAAGTGTGCCGTACAGGTCCTCTGCATCAAACCATCCCCCTACTGTCATTACTGCAGGAGTGACATTTTTCAGATGCTGGCGCGGATCTCTGCTCTTCCAGAAATCATCATAATCAGGATGCGCAAAGGCATCGTTCCAGAATTTTATACTGTCACCAAGGTATTGTGGAGCTATGTTTTTAATCGGGCCAAGCGACAGGAAAAATTCATAATTATCGGGAAGAGGCCATTGAAATCCGGGATTGCCAACCCTGGTGGGAGCTTTACGCGGCTGGCCGAAACTATAGTAAAAAGGAAAACAATCAAGCAGGAAAAAAGCTCCGTTGTGATGAAAATCATCGCCGATAAACCATGCCGTCACCGGTGCCTGCGGAGATACTGCTTTCACTGCCGGATGAGCGTTGATAATTCCCATTGTTGAATAAAAACCAGGGTATGAAATGCCGAATATTCCTACATTGCCGTTGTTGTTCTTAACATTATTAATGAGCCATTCGACAGTATCCCAGGTGTCAGTTGTTTCATCGGTATCGTTATTGCCTTTTTTAAATGGAATGACCGGCCTTATATCTTCAAATACTCCTTCGCTCATATATCTTCCCCTTACATCCTGGAAGACCATGATATACTCTTCATCGATATATCTTGAATAACCCTGTACAAAGAAGTTAAACTGATCAGGACCTGATGGTTCACTATTATAAGGTGTCCGTCCCATAAGGATTGGATGAGAAACCGAACTGTCTTTAGGTGTATAGATTGAAGTAAACAGCCTCACTCCGTCACGCATCGTGATATAAACCTCCTGTTTGTCATAGATCTGTTTAAGAGCTTCCTGGCTTCCGGGCGGAGGGGCGATGGAATTCCTGCCGAATATTATTTCCACCCTGATATCTCCCTGTTCAAGATTCCCGATAATTTCAGTGTATGAATTATTAACTCGTCCTGTATACTTGAATCCTGCTCCGGCATGATCAAATGAAAAATCAGGGAACCTGAAATATGTAGTCGTGGAGGGAATATTAAAAGCTCCCTGGTCAGGACTATCCCAGTTTGATGTATATTCCTGGCCAGCCTGTTTAACGTGCACTGAAATCCTGAGCACAATTCCCTGAATGTCAGCTTTTCCGTACCAGTCACCCTCAATTGACTGGGCAATAGAGACTAATGAAGTAAATACCAGGAAAAGGGATAAACACAGTGTTGCTTTTATTTTCATTTTTTAATTATTAAGTAATTGTCAGTAAAATGAATAATCAGAAAAACAAATGGATATTGATTATTCCAATCCCATTCTCGCGATAAGTTCTCCCGGTCTTACAGGCCTGCCATTTTTAGTTGCCACCCCCGTAACCCGGGCATGTACCACAGGCTTTTCATCGGGAAGCCTGAATATATCCTGAACAAACACCAGCCTTACATTTCCTTCCCTAAGAATACCAATCCTGACTACAAATTTATCCCGGCTTCGCAGGGGATATTTATAATCTATTTCGACTTTTGTGACAATAAGGTCGATTCCTTCATCATGCAGCTGTGAGAAGCTTATTCCTCTTGAAACAAGAAACTCATGCCTGGCATGTTCCAGGTAATGCTGATAATTTGCGTTATTTACAACTCCCTGAATATCACATTCATAATCCCTAACAGAAAACTCAATGCTGAAAACATGATTGATCGTTGTCATTCGTGTGTATTTCAGTATTTTACTTTGGATACCGGCCAAAAAACTTTTTCAGTTTTCCATGGAATTTATGAATGCTGTGAGGTTTATAGTACATAAGGATACATTGATTTGTAATGTAGTTGATATCAGTACCCTTAAGTTCCTCCAAAGCCTCATTGCTTTGTGCTCCCTGCTGGATCCAAATCTGCTTAAAGCCTTTTGATTTTGCTTCTTTTACAACTTCAGCAGTCTGGCTTTTTTGTGTCATTATAATAATTCCTTTTACTTCAGGAGGCAGTGCTTTCAGATCAGGAAATACTTTTGACCGATGAATTTCGGAAGCATACCTGTTGACCGGGATGATATTCATTCCCTTTTCTTTAAGTTCCTTGAAAGCCATGAAACCGAATTTTTTTGGATTTCTTGAGACGCCGACCATTGCAATGGGTTCTGATGCAATGAATTCCTCAATTTGCTTAAGTGTTACCATCTTTATAATTTTTTTTGATTTTCAGAAAATTGAAATTAAAATGTGTTTAAGTTTTTCCACTAAGTATAAAGACTTAAAATTACAACAAAAACAACAACGGGTTCTAATTTTTATTTATTTGGTGACAGGGTAAAAAAAATAATCTTATGAAAAATACCGAAACTCCGCAGGGATACCTTTTTTCGAAGAGATATTCCTACTATATTTTTGTTCTGCTGTTCCTTTTGTACATGTTCGATTACATCGACAGGATGGTAATCACGTCCATGTGGCCGTCAATCGGAAAAGATCTGGGAATAACACACATGCAGGAAGGAATGCTTGTCTCGGCAGTTTACTGGGCAATAGTGCTTCTCACTTTTCCGATATCATTGCTTGTCGACCGCTGGAGCCGGACAAAGACAATAGGGATCATGGCAATCATGTGGAGCCTTGCCACGGCACTTTGCGCACTGACAGGAAATTACGTCCAGTTATTCATGGCCCGTGCATTGATCGGGATAGGAGAGGCCGGATATGCCCCGGGAGGAAGTGCCATAATATCCGGATTATTCCCGTTCGAAAAAAGGTCAAGGATGATGGGTCTCTGGAATGCCTCCATCCCTCTTGGAACTGCAATAGGGCACTTACTGGGCGGAGTAATTGCTGTACATTTAGGATGGAAACATGCTTTTGGTATCGTTGCTGTCCCCGGATTATTAATTGCCTTGCTGTTCCTGTTTATTAAAGATTATAAAACAGTCGATCTCGCATTCGTTGATAAGACGAAGCAGCAGAAAATCAAGATGGAAAAGAAGGATATGGTCAGGGAATTTTTAACAAGGCCATCGGTTATTTACACCTATTTCGGCATGGCGTGCGTGGTTTTTGTAACAACAGCGCTTATTACATGGTTATCGACATATTTTCAAAATTTGCAGGGCATGCCGATGGATAAAGCCGGAGGAAAGGCAAGTGTAGTGATGGTGCTGGCTTTAGTGGGTGCACCGCTGGGCGGATATCTGACTAACGCCTGGGAAAAATACCGTCCGGAGGCAAGGTTGCTGTTACCGGCACTTTCAACATTGTGTACCGCAATTGTTCTTTTTATTGCACTGAAAATGCATCCGGGAACTTTTCAGTATATCCTGCTGCTATGCATGGGAGTTCTCATTATGTGTTTTATTGCAGGAGCTGCGTCAGTAACACAGGATGTGATCCATCCCGGCATGAGGGCGATATCCTATTCTATTGCCGTTATAGTGCAAAACCTCCTTGGATCTGCAATGGCACCCATGCTGATAGGCCTCATTTATGATAAGGCAAATATTGAAACTGCACTTTCAGTTCTTCCTTTTGTCCTTGTTGCCGGATCTGTTCTCTTTTATATAGGGTCAAGATATTACCTGAAAGACCTGGAGAAAGTTACAAAGATACAACTTGAAGCAGCCGGATAATCAGGAAAACAATATCATTTGTTCCGGGAAGTCGTAAAATAAACAAATTTTTTCAGGGAGTCTTTAACATCCGAATCGGGATAAGAATCGAGTATTGCCAGGGCTTTGTCACGGAACAGGTTCATTTTGAGCTCCGCATATTCCAGTCCACCTGATGCGGTGACAAAATCAATTACTTCATTGATCTCTGATTTTGTCTTCTTCCTGCTTTTTACAATTGACAGAATATGTCTTTTTTGCAGGGAAGTTGCCAGCTCAAGGGAATTAATCAGCGGAAGGGTGATTTTTCTCTCCTTGATATCGTTTCCGACTGTTTTGCCGGTAAAGCCATTTACCTCATAATCAAGAATATCGTCCCTTATCTGGAATGCGATACCTATATTCTCGCCAAAATCCTTCATCAGCTGAATGGTATCCGTATCTTCTGTCACGGATCTTGCGCCGGTTGCGGTGCATGCTGCAATCAGTGCGGCTGTTTTACTGATGATGATCTTATAGTAATCTTCTTCTTTAATGTTCAGTTTTCTTAATTTCTGGAGCTGAAGCAGTTCCCCTTCCACCATTGATTTTACTGCTTCGGATACTATCTCAAGCATATCGTAGCGGGCTTTTTCAACACTTATGAGCAGACCTTTTGAAAGCATATAATCGCCGACAAGAACGGCAATTTTTGAATTCCACAGGGCATTTACCGAGAACGCTCCGCGGCGTTCATGAGCATCATCGACAATATCATCATGCACCAGCGATGCGGTATGCAGGAGCTCAATCATCGTGGCAGCGACATAAGTTGATTCAGATATTTCGCCATTGAGCCTGGCTGTAAGAAAAACAAGCAGCGGTCTCATCTGTTTTCCCTTGCGCCGGAGTATGTAATTCAGGATAATTTTCAGCAGAGGAATATTGCTTTTCATTGTCCTGCTGAAATAAGATTCAAATTCATCCATCTCCCTGCCAACGGGCTTCCTTATATCATCCAGAACCGACATACCTGATTATTTCATTCAAATATAGCAATTTCGGATCAACACTTCTGTCTTGACGGTTATTTGTTAAATCCTGCATGACGGATCACAGGGGGCATAATCAGGCAATACATCTACATATTTACATATATTTGTATTATAGATTTAAAGGAATGGAACTGAAGAAATTAGATCCTGAAACGCTTGAAAAAGCAGCAAATATGCTTAAAGCAATAGCTCATCCGGTCAGGATATCCATAGTCGGTTACCTTGAAGACGGCAAAAAAAGAACCGTAACGGAAATACATAAACAGCTGGGAATTGAACAGGCCTCAGCCTCGCATCATCTTGTAATACTTAAGGACAGGGGAGTGTTATCCTCAAAAAGAGACGGTAAAAACATATGGTATTTTCTGAAGCACGATAAGCTGAAGAACATATTGAACAGCATTGGTGAATGCTGCAGGGATTAGCTGAGATCCCTGAACATTCTTTTCTGGAAAAGGAGTATTGAAATCACTCCGCAGGTGATTGCTGAATCGGCAATATTAAAAACAGGTCTGAAAAAAATAAATGATTCTCCGGGCCGGAACGGCGACCATTCGGGCCACTGGGTATTTATAACCGGGAAATACAGCATATCAACCACCCTGCCAAGCAGAAACGAGGAATATCCTCCTCCCGGGGGGAACAGGACAGCAGGCTGGTAAAAGCTCTCACTGAAGATCATTCCGTAGAAAGCACTGTCAATAATATTGCCTACTGCCCCGGCAAAAATAGCACTTACAGCAAGGATCAGTCCCAGGTTGACTTTTTTCATGATTATTGAATGAAGAAACCACGCTATTGCAAAAATTGCAATGATCCTGAATACACTCAGGATAAGTTTTCCGGTTTGTCCGCCCATTTCCATACCGAATGCCATTCCGTTGTTCTCAACAAAATGCAGCATTCCCCACTTTCCGAAAAAAGTTAATTCCTCACCAAGATGCATATGTGTTTTAACCCAGAACTTTAGGATCTGGTCAGCAATGAGTATCAAAACGATCAGCAATATTGATTTTTTACCGACAGACATTTTTGGGCAATTACTTTTCAGCGGCGCAAAATAGCAAAAATTTCAATGACAATAAACAAAAAGAGGGTGTCTGGAAAAAGGGCACCCTCTTGCATTTAATATTTCTTTCTTACTGGCAGACAATATTGACGAGATTACCGTCCCAGCAATGCCATAATTCATCCTGGAAATAAGGCTGGCACTTAATTCTTCCGTTGAATCCGGAAGTGCTCCATTCTACATCAACATCGGAAAATGACGTACCATTGTAGTAATGAATGTTGTAAAAAGCATCAAGTGAACCGGTTGTTTTTCCATATTCAATGTAACTGCCGTTAAAGGAACCGGTTTTGACATAAGTGTACTTTATAGTTCCCATTGCAGTTCCGGTTTTTGTCCAATCGATCTGAAGCAAAGGCTGCTGAACGGTATAACTTTCATTGAGTTCCCATTGCCCGCCAGTATCTGTGGAGGTACCTTCAAACCAGAGAAACTCTGTAAATCCCCCGGTTCCTTCCTTGGAAACATACATCTTCCAGAGTATATCAGAAGCCCTTATCTGACCGACAAGCCTGGCTTTATAGGTAACAGAAAGGACAGTAACGGAATAGCTCCACTGCCATGTTTTTTCCTCAAGCCATACAGGTGTCTGATCAACAGCTAATTGAAAGGCTGCAACAGGAACAACGAGTGTACTGGAAAGAATAATCCTGAAGTATCCGGAGACAAGCACAGCAAACTGCCAGTTGCTGTTTTCCACGCCTTTTTCAAATAACGCAAAATCGGCCGATTTGCCTGTTTCAAAATTGCTGAAATCAATTATCATAGATTCATCAGGCGGAAGAACAGGAGGATCTCCCTTCTTCTTTTTACAGCCGGTTAATAAGGTGGCCATAAATATAGTCAACAGCAATAATGTGAATATCTTTTTCATAAGTAAACGGATTTGGTTAACCATATAACGACAAAAATACATTAAAAGTTGCATAATAAATAATATTTTTGACGGAGCTGTTTTATTTGTAAAATTTTCATTGAACATTTTTCTTCCTGTTTTGTTTATCACATAATAAATACGAGTATGAGACAAAGGAATTTAATCAGTAAGCATGTATCAGGGATAGTGATCGCATTATTTTCAGGACTTTCCCTTTCAGGACAAATTAACGATTTAAAGAATTCAGATATGAAAAAGATTGACACAAAAGAATTTCCGGCATTACCATATGCCTATGATGCACTTGAGCCCTATATTGATGCAAGAACAATGGAGATACATTACGACAAGCATCACCGGGCTTATTTTACAAATTTTGTGAATGCCATAAAAGGCACAGCACTTGAAAACAGTCCGGTTGAAAAGATTTTTGCAGAGGTTTCAAAGGCAGGTGACGCTGTAAGAAACAATGGAGGAGGCTATTATAATCACGTGTTCTTCTGGCAAAACCTGGCTAAGAATTCATCCGGCCCGTCAGCTGAGCTGACAGCGGCAATTAATAAAGCTTTTGGCTCTTTTGAAAAATTCAGGGAAACATTCAGCAATGCAGCAAAAACCCGCTTCGGAAGCGGCTGGGCCTGGCTTTATCTTACGCCCGATAAAAACCTGGCAGCAGGAAGCACCCCGAATCAGGATAATCCGCTGATGGATATCTCCACGATTAAAGGCATTCCCCTGCTGACAATTGATGTATGGGAACATGCATATTATCTTAAATACCAGAACAGAAGGGCAGATTATGTTGAAGCCTTCTGGAATGTCGTGAACTGGGATGTTGTGAATGAGAGATACATGGAGGCATTGAAATAATAAAAACAATGTTGTTATAAAACGTAGAGGCGTTGCATGCAACGCCTCTACTATTTTGCTGATATATAAATTGTTGTTTACGCATACAAAAACCTCTTTATCTTCATTGTAGCCGTTTTCTGGAACGGAACCGGTTGAAGAACCACCTTATTGATCTGGCTGAATTTATTCACATTCGTATTGACATATTCCTTCAGCTCGGCAAGCAATTCTTCCTTTTTCTCTTCATATTTTCCCTCCATGTCCTGTTTCAGGTGCTGATATTTCTTTTCAAGCTCTTCCATGTTCAGGTGAACAAGAGCAACCAGCTTTCCTTTTTGCTGGATAACCAGCGATTCAGACACATACTGGAAATTGTTTATTACTGATTCAATCTCTTCGGGATAAATATTTTCACCGCTGGCACCAACAATCATATTTTTAATTCGACCTTTAATAAAGAGATTATTCTGAGAATCAAAACTTCCAAGATCTCCTGTTTTAAACCAGCCATCAGGAGTAAGAACCTCTGATGTCATTTCCGGCTCTTTGTAGTAGCCTTTCATGACATTTGGTCCTCTTGCCCAGATTTCTCCTTCACCTGTCTTTTTGTCCGGATTATTTATAATAAGCTCAATTCCATGAATAGCAGGCCCTGTCGATTCATAAACAGTTATGCCGGGATTTGCTCCGGCAAGAAGAGGAGCTGTTTCTGTCAGGCCATAACCTATAGCATAAGGGAATTTTGCTTCCCTGAGGAATTTTTCCACGGTTCTGTTGAGCTTGGATCCTCCTATACCAAAGAACTTCAGATGTCCGCCAAAGGTTTTATATAATTTTTTACCTGCAACAGCATTTAATTTTTTCCTGAAGAAAGAGAATTTATATAGAAATCTAAGGATTGTTTTTTCCCTGAAAGCAGGCAGGATCTTATTAAAATAGACTTTTTCAATGATAAGTGGAACAGTCAGCATCAAAGTCGGCTTCACTGTTTCCAGTGCTGGCAACAAAACAGGCGGAGTAGGGGGTTTCCGGAGATAATAAACACATGAACCGCTAAGCAACGGAAGTATCAGCCCAAGGGTATTCTCATAGGTATGCGACAAAGGAAGAACGGATAAAAACCGGTCATTCTCATCAACATTCTGGATCATTTTTCCTTTTAAGGCATTAAAGGAAATATTCTTATGGGTGAGCATCACTCCTTTTGACCTGCCGGTAGTTCCGGAAGTATAAATGATTGATGCAAGGTCTTCTTCATTGACTTCATATTTCCCGGATGGCAAAGCATCAGGATCAAACTGAATCGAGTCATCATCTGAAAAGATCATTGAAAAATCTTTAATCATAACCACTGTTTTAACCGTTTCTGGCCTGGAACCTTCAATTTTGGATAAAAGCCCGCCTGATACAAAAATGGCTTTTGCTTCTGAATGCTCAAGGACATTAAAAATCTCAATGACGGAAAAATCAGGAAGTACGGGAACTGCCACTGCTCCCATAAATGTGACAGAAAAATATGCTATTGGCCAGTTTGGCATGTTTGTGCTCAGGATTGCTACCCGGTCTCCGTGTTTAATGCCGGCTTTTTCAAGAAATGCAGATAAAGCCTTAATCTTTTTTGCAGCTGCAGAATAGCTTATCGGTTCTTCTCCTGCAAATGAATATGCCATTGAATTTCCGTGTTTTTTAACGGTTTCATCGAAAATAGCGGCAAAAGTAAGCTTGATTTTTTCTTCTTCCATCTGTTCGAATTCTTAAAATGCAAAGTACATAAAAGTACTGAAAATAATGATTACTAACTGCTAATTACTGTTAATAACTGTTAAATCAGGCCATTATGATTTTGTTCGATTCAAAGCATTTACATACAATAACCATTTATCCGCCGGATTAATTAATTTTGAATATTATTATTCATCAAATGAACAAAATGGTCCCGGTTATCAGAGTAACAAGAGAATTCTCCTTTGAAATGGCTCATGCGCTAAAGAATTATGACGGACCCTGCCGCAATGTTCATGGACATTCCTACAGGCTGTTTGTAACATTGACCGGCGCTCCCGCCAGTGGAAATGAAAATCCAAAAAACGGGATGGTAATTGATTTTACAGTGCTTAGGGATGTTGTTCTTGAAAAAATAATCAGCCTCTTTGATCATTCCGTTGTTATCAGCAACGATTTTAACAGGGATAAAATGGAAATGATGAAGAAAACATTCGGCAATACCGTGATCGTCAATTACCAGCCGACATGTGAAAACCTTGTCGCTGATTTTGCACAACGCCTGAAAGATGAAATGCCTGAAGGAGTAAAACTGCACAGCCTCAGGCTTTTTGAGACAGCAAAATCATGTGCCGAATGGTTTGCCGCGGATAATGAATAACTGAAATATGCCGGATAATAATACAAAAAAGCTATTTTTACTGGATGCTTATGCATTGATTTTCAGATCGTATTATGCATTCATTAAAAATCCCAGGATTACTTCAAAGGGATTGAATACCTCTGCAATATTCGGATTCCTGCTGACGCTTGAGGAAGTTCTCCAGAAGCAAAAGCCCTCTCACATTGCAGTCGTTTTTGATACCCCGACGCCAACCTTCAGGCACGAAATGTTCAAAGATTACAAAGCCAACCGTGACGAGACTCCTGAAGACATAAAAAAAGCAGTACCTTATATAAAAAAGATCATAGAGGCATATAATATACCGGTAATAGACTGCCCGGGATTTGAAGCTGATGACGTGATCGGAACCCTGGCAAGAAAAGCTTCACAAAAAGGATTTACCACTTACATGATGACCCCCGATAAGGATTTTGCCCAGCTTGTCACTGAAAATACTGTAATGTTTAAACCGTCAAGAAGCGGAAATGAATCGGTGCAATGGGGAGTTGAGGATATAAAAAGAGAGTATTCCGTTCAGCGCCCGGAACAGGTCATTGATATTCTTGCCCTTATGGGCGATTCGTCGGACAATATTCCAGGAGCACCGGGCGTCGGACCCAAAACAGCCATGAAGCTGATAGCGGAATACGGATCCATTGAAGAGGTGTTTAAGAATACTGACAAGCTGAAGGGGAAGCTTAAAGAGATAATTGAGAATAACCTGGAACAGATTGAAATGTCCAAAAAGCTGGCCACTATAAAACTGGATGTCCCTGTCGAGTTTAATGAAAAAAAACTTGAAACCGAAATCCCTGATTCACAAAAGCTTAAAGTACTCTTTGATGAACTTGAATTCAGGACTGTAGCCATAAGAATATTATCTGAAATTGAAAAACAGGATAAACCACAGGAGGAGAAACCAATATTTCAGCCGCCTGAATCAACCCAGGGTTCTCTTTTCTCTGAAACAGGCGAAATCATTGCCGCTGCACCTAAATCCGCAATTGACAATGTAAGCCACAATTATAAGCTGGTTACAGGGGAAGCTGAACTTAAAGATATTATCCGTCGGGCAGAAACCCTAAAAGAATTTTGTTTTGATACCGAGACAACAAGCATTGACCCTCTTAATTCGGAAATTGTAGCCCTTGCATTGTCATGGGAAAAAAGCTCCGGATACCTTGTTCATTTTCCCGAATCACTGCAGGAGACAAACAAGCTTCTTCAGATTATCAGGCCATTGCTTGAAAATCCCGGGATACTGAAAATTGGGCAGAATATTAAATTTGATATTCAGGTACTGGGCAATTACGGGATTGAGGTCAGCGGACCCTTCTTCGACACAATGATTGCACATTACCTGCTGGAACCCGATATGAGGCACAATATGAATCTCTTATCAGAAACCTATCTCTCCTACACTCCCGTACATATAGAATCTCTTATCGGAGAGAAGGGAAATATGCAGAAAAACATGAGATCGGTACCCGTTGAACAGCTCAAGGAGTATGCCGTGGAAGATGCTGATGTCACTTTTCAGTTAAAGAATGTTTTCGAACCAGAAATAAAAGCTGAAGGCTTATCCATGCTGGCTTCAGAAATTGAAATGCCCCTGATAAAAGTTCTTGCAGATATTGAAAGAAACGGAGTCATACTTGATACTAAAGAACTGAAAGCCATTACAGGGAGCCTGCGGGATGATATTATTACCCTTGAAAAAGAGATCTATACGCTTGCCGGAACGGAATTCAATATTTCTTCTCCGAAACAGCTTGGCGACATCCTGTTTATCAGGCTTAAACTGGATGATAACGCAAGAGTTACCAGGACAAAACAGTTCAATACCAGTGAAGAGATCCTTCAGCGGTTGAAACATAGACATCCCATTATTGAAAAGGTACTGGAATACAGGGGCTTAAAAAAACTGCTGTCAACGTATGTTGAAGCACTTCCCCGGCTGATTGATAAAAAAACCGGCAGGATACACACAAGCTTCAATCAGGCTGTTGCAGCTACCGGCCGCTTAAGCTCCAATAATCCGAATCTGCAGAATATACCGATACGGGAAGAAAGAGGCAGGGAGATCAGAAAAGCTTTTATTCCCGAAGATGGGTACATATTCTTTTCGGCGGATTATTCCCAGATTGAACTGCGGCTCATGGCACACCTCAGCGGGGATAAAAGCATGATCTCTGATTTCCTTTCAGGCAACGATATTCATGCAGCGACTGCCTCAAAGATCTTCGGAGTTGAGCTGAAGGATGTGACCAGGGAGATGAGAAGCAGGGCAAAAACTGCCAATTTCGGAATCATATACGGCATTTCTTCTTTTGGTCTTTCGGAGCGGCTGACCATTGGCAGGAAAGAAGCCAAAGAACTTATTGACGGATATTTCAGTTCCTATCCGGGAGTTAAGGCATATATGGATGAAAGCATCCGCAAGGCAAGGGAAAAAGGATACGTTGCAACAATGTTCGGCAGGCGAAGATACCTCAGGGATATTCATTCACGCAACCAGGTTGTAAGAGGAAATGCCGAAAGAAATGCCATAAATGCACCTATACAGGGTTCTGCAGCCGATATAATAAAAATTGCCATGGTCAGGATACATAAAAGGCTGAAAGCGGGGAAATACCGGGCCAGAATGATCCTGCAGGTTCATGATGAGCTAATTTTTGAAGTATATAATTCTGAGATTGAGGAACTAAAGAAGATGGTGCTGGATGAAATGTCAAATGCGGCAAAACTGGAAGTGCCGCTTAAAGTAGATTGGGGAACAGGGAATAACTGGATGGAAACACACTAAACGGTGCAACGGTTTAACGGTGAAACGGTTCAACGGAAAAATAACATAAAAGAATAATGGAAATCACGGTCTTGTTTTTCGGCGTTCTGGCTGAAGTAACACAAACATCCATTAAACATTACATGGATATCAGTTCATTCGGCGATCTGAGGCTGAGGATACAGGATGATTTCCCTGAAATTATTCATTATAATTACCGGATTTCAGTCAACCGTGAGATAATAAACAATGATCCTGTGCTGAATGACGGAGATGAAGTGGCCTTGCTGCCACCATTCACAGGAGGGTGAAAATCAGAAATATCGGGCACGTGCATGGTTTCTACAGGCGGTTGTTACTGCCTGATATGTCATCCTGTCCTGTGATCAGTTCCGAACCGGTTTTTCCACTCAGTATAGAACTGTATTTCCCCTTATCATTCAGTGTTTCAAGAGCTTTAATTACCTGCTCATCACTTTTTATTCCCCAGGCAACGGCTCCCTCTTCGTAGAAATAACGGCTGATGATCTCCTCTTCAATAAGATCTGTTATTTCATCCCGGAACATTGTCAGGTCATGATCAAGACTATGGGCAATATCCTTTTCAAGTTCTGAAAAAAGATCTTTATGAAGATCGTAGTATTTTTCCCTTTTTGCGTTGGCAATGAGTTCGTTAAGAGAAGCCTCGGTCAGGGTTCTGTAATTGAACTTACGGTCAGCAAGGAAGTTCCTGAAATCTGTATAATCCGTATCAGCAAAACTAAACTGAGAAATAGTACTGATATCCGGGTGTGCCCAGTAATATTTAGAGGCAAAATCAAAGATATAATATCTCAGGTAAAGTTCTGTAGCAACCTGACTCAGCGGTTCAGGAGCAATTACAACATCAGGGGTTATTCCGCCCCCGTCCCTGACTGTCCGTCCGTTTCTTGTCTTAAATTCTGATATCAGTGAATCAGGTATTATTCCAACACTACCGTCCTCGTTGGGATGTGAGAAATCAAGAGCCTGGATGCATCTGCCGCTCGGGATGTAGTATTTTGCGGTAGTTACTTTCAATTGTGTGTTATAGCTCAGGGACCGGGTTATCTGAACCAGTCCTTTTCCATATGACCGTTGTCCGACGATTATTCCCCTGTCGAGATCCTGAATGGCGCCAGCGACTATTTCAGCCGCCGAAGCTGATCCCCTGTTTATAAGAACTGCAAGAGGAATGCTTTCATCGATGGCGGCTTTTGTCGTTTTGAAATCCTCATCGAACTGCTTCACTTTTCCTTCTGTGGAAACCACTTCATTACCCGGACCGACGAACAGGTTTACAATTCCGACAGCTTCGGTAAGCAGTCCCCCCGGATTACTTCTGAGGTCAAGAATTATCTGCTGAGGATTATTGCTCTTAAGTGTGACAAGGGCATTCTTAACTTCTTCAACACAATCCTGCGTGAAAGTTGTAAAACGGATATAACCGGTCTTTTGATCAATCATTCCGAAATAGGGAACAGGAGGTATTATTATCTTTTCCCTTTTCATCTGATAATCTGATTCTGTTCCGTTTCTTTCAATGGTAACTGTTATGTCTGTACCGGGATTCCCTTTAAGCTTATCGCTTACATTATCCGTGGAAAGGCCTTTGAGCGATATGCCGTCAACTTTTTTAAGGATATCTCCAGCTTTAATTCCTGCACGGTCAGCAGGAAAACCCTTATAAATCTCGCTGATCACAACATATTCACCGCCTCCTCTCACCAGCGATCCTATTCCGCCGTATTTTCCGGTAGTAAGGAAAGTAAATTCATCAACATCCGATTCCGGGTAATAAACGGTATACGGATCGAGTGTTTTAAGCATATTGTCAATTCCGGATTTAATTACTTTATCGGGATT
>CAYNGW010000008.1:0-26606 GCA_964396955.1 uncultured Rikenellaceae bacterium
TATATTTTTTTATTATCCTCAATAAATAACAGTGATGATTATCTGTAATTCTGCATTTAGGAATAATTTCGACATGAACATCTCTTTTTTCTTATCTTTGAACCTCAAATAATTCTTAAGAGCAAAAAAATGTTTTTAAGGCTGTTTAAAGAAGGTTTTCTGTTTGCTGTTAACTCATTTGCTATTAATAAGTTAAGAACCTTCCTGTCGCTTTTTGGAATAACCATCGGGATATTCTCGATAATCTCGGTATTTACTGTTCTCGACTGGATGGAAAAAGCTATCCGTGATTCCATTGCAACTTTGGGGGATAATGTAATTTATGTTCAGAAGTTCCCATGGTCTTTTGATCCAAACCTTGAATACTGGAATATCGTTAAATGGCCAGTGGTGTCGATGAAGGACTATGAAGCTATAACGAAAAAATCGACAAAAGCGGAAATTTCCTGTTTTTCAGTAATTGAACCAGAATCTATCCGTTACAGAAAAACCCAGGCAAATAATGCATATATATGGGCAACCACGCATGAATTTGAAGATATCAGATCATTTGAAATAGAGGAAGGAAGATATTTCACTCCGGAAGAGTCATCCACCGGGAAAAATGTTGCAATAATAGGTTATGAGGTAGCTGACAGGTTCTTTGAAGGTTCCAGTCCTGTTGGCAAGCAGATCATTATTGCAGGTAATAAAACCAATGTTATCGGAGTTTTCAGGAAAGAAGGCAAAGGAGGAATAAGTGACAGCGGCATGGATGAGATGACACTTGTACCGATTAATTTTGCCAGGACCTTCATCAATATGCGAAATCCTTTCCTTGGATCCAATTTAATGATCAGGGGCAAAGAGAATGTCTCTGTTGAAGAGCTAAGTGAGGAAGTTACAATGATACTGAGAGCCGCCCGCAGGCTTCATCCCGGAGAAAAATCCAATTTCTCAGTTAACCGGGCAAGCCTGCTTACACAGGCTTTTGACGCCGTCTTTTCAGGGATAAATATCGGAGGCTGGATCATTGGCGGATTTGCCATACTTGTCGGCGGTTTTGGTATAGCCAACATCATGTTCGTTTCGGTCAGGGAAAGGACAAATCAAATAGGCATTCAGAAAGCTCTGGGGGCCAAGCGGTTTTTCATACTTCAGCAATTTCTCACTGAGGCTGTCCTGCTCTCCATTGTAGGCGGACTTGTAGGTGTATTCCTGATCTTCATTGCAACACTAGTCATAAACTACCTCTGGGAGCTGAATATGCATCTTACTTTTGCAAACACTTTAATTGCCATAGTAATATCAGGAGTTATCGGGATCATTGCAGGTTATGCTCCGGCGTATGCCGCCTCTAAAATGAATCCTGTAGATGCAATAGGATACTCATTCGGATAGAGTCCTGTTTTCGTCAATCCAGTTGGTAAGCTCAATAAAGCGCTCCACAGATAACTGCTCGGGTCTTAATCCGAAATCCTTATAGTCTTCCTTCTTCAGGTTAAAAACAGCTTTTACAGAGTTTCTCAGTGTTTTCCTTCTCTGGTTAAAGCTTGCTTTGACCACTTTCAGAAACAATGATTCGTCACATCCGAGCGTAGTTACGTTGTTTCTTCTCAGTCTTATAACACCTGATTTTACTTTCGGGGGAGGGGAAAAGACATGTTCAGGTACCGTGAACAGGTATTCCGTTTTATAGAAAGCCTGGAGCAGAACACTCAGAATCCCATACGCTCTTGACCCTGGCGGGGAGCATATCCGTTCGGCAACTTCCTTTTGCAGCATTCCGCATATCTCAACTATCTTATTTTTATGATTAAGCACCTTTAAGAGAATCTGGGATGAAATATTATAAGGAAAATTCCCTATGATGCCCAGTTTATCAGGGAAATGTTCATCAATATCCATAACAAGGAAATCTCCTCTTATTATTTGTTTCAGCCCGGGAAAGTTTTTTTTCAGGTAATAGACCGATTCATTATCTATTTCAATTACCCTGAAATCAGGAAATTGCCTTTCTATAAGGAATCCTGTCAGTATCCCGGTTCCCGGGCCTATTTCAAGCACAGAGCCATAGCCTGAACCTGTCAGAGTACCGGCTATTCTTGAGGCAATGTCCCTGTCTTTCAGGAAGTGCTGCCCAAGGTTTTTCTTTGGTTTAATCATTATTCAGATCTGAAGCAGTTCCCTCCCGAATTTTCTCCAGAATGGCAATCGCAGGGTTTCAAGGAACAGAATGAAGCGCTTGAGGACATTATAATATAATGTTACAAAGAGCAAGATGGTCATGATCCAGATTGCCGCGACATTGAAGATCAGCGTTCCGATCCTGAGATTTCCCAGCATCTTGTACGGGGCAAAAAAGTGTGCCCGTCCGTATTTTGAAACGGGTCGCATATAAATTGGATCGGCTTTCTGGATCAGCTTGTTTTCTGTCTCAAATATCTTATTTGTAGCGAGCCTGTTAAGCATAATATCCGCGAGGCTTTCATTATAATCCCTCTCCCTTGTCCTTACAAACTGTTCGTGGCCCATCTTGTCTGTTATCAACGAGTACAAAGAATCGCGCTGTAGCGATATCTTCCTGTTATTCATTCTTAAAACAACTTTCAGGCTGTCAAGATAAAGTTTTGCATCGTCGCCGATGATTTCATTGAATTTTGAATAGTTCATACTGCTGAACCATTCGCCTGGTTTCAATCCTGTTATTTCAGAAAGCTCGTTGAAATGGAAATTGATCTTTCTGAAATTGTTCTCTGAATATTCCTGGTAATCAGGATCTCTGCCAGCAACGATGCATTCATTGACTTTTACCCTGAGTGTGGGTATCAGAAATGAAGCATACCAGTCGTTCTGGCTGAGTTCCATATCATATTTGAAGAACGGTTTTTTAAATTTATTGCTCCTGAACTGCTCCACGCTTATAGCTTCATAGGCCCACCTCGTTGCCATAATGTCTCCAATTACAGGAACATATATTTTCCTGCTCAACGATTTATGCAGTTCATCAAATTTAATCATTGCTCCTCCCAGAAGCAGCTGCGGAACAAGGATCAGCGGTATAAGGATATAAATGCTAACTGCCGTCCGCATACCGGATGATATGTTCAATCCGACAAGGTTGCCGAAACAGGCGGTTGAAAAAAGGATCAGCCATTGCTGAAACAGCATTCCCCTGACTTCCAGGATTGCATTGGCAACAATTACAAATGACAGGGACTGGATTGCAGAAAGGGTAAAAAGAAAACTGAGCTTCGAGAAAAGATAACTAAGCCTGCTCAGGTTAAGAAATTTTTCTCTCTCATTGATTTTCCTGTCCCGGAATATCTCTTCTGCGCTGACAGTAAGTCCGATAAAAAGCGCAACAATGATTGACATGAACAGAAAAACAGGATAGTTCTTATTATTGGCAAACAAATATGTTCCGTTTTCGCTATACTTTGAGATAAAGGCCAGGATCAATGCCAGCAAGGGAGCCTCAAGCAGATTTATAATCATATATTGTGCGTCGGCAAACTTACGGATAACGTTGCGCCGGACAAAAGTTTTGATCTGGACTGCCCTGGATGGAATCCTGAAGATACTTGGGGTGATCGGTAATCTTTGAGGTTGTCCGCCAATAACGGGCATCATTTTTTTTATGTACTTTTCATGCCATTCAACAGGACTTACCTGTCTTTCTTTTCCGGGATAACCTGCATTATCAATTACTTTGACTTCAATGATATCAAGTATATTATCTGTCTTGATATTACCGCAGGAGGGGCATTCGCTTTCAGCAGCATTTGCCTGTGATGTCTCTGTTTTGAAGTAAACCAGGGCTTCCACAGGATCACCATCATAGATCATATAACCGCCCTTGTCAAGAATCCAGAGCCGGTCAAACATCTTAAGTATATCTGAAGAGGGCTGGTGTATAATGGCAAATACCAGCTTCCCGGTCAGTGACTGGTTCTTTATCAGGTTCATCACCTTTTCTGAATCGAACGAGGATAAACCGGAAGTAGGCTCATCAATAAACAGTACCACGGGTTCGCGCATCAGCTCCAGTCCGATATTGAGCCTTTTCCGCTGGCCGCCGCTAACCTTCTTGTTAAGAAGATCGCCTACCTGCAGATCTTTAATCTCATAGAGATCCAGGTCTGTCAGCACTTTTTCAACTGTGTTATTAAGCTGTTCCTCAGTATAATCGCCAAAGCACAACCTGGCATTGAAATAGAGATTCTGATAGACCGTCAGTTCCTCTATCAGCATATCATCCTGCGGAACATATCCTATCATTCCTTTAATCTCCTCGGATTCAGAATAAATGTCATAACCATTTATATACAGGTTTCCCGTCGTCGGTTTAATTTTACCGTGAAGCACCTTCAGCATAGTTGTCTTACCAACACCGCTTCCTCCCATTATGCCGATAAGGTTGCCTGATTCGACCCTGAAATTCATTTTTCTGACGCCATTATCAGAATTCTTGAACAGGTATTCAATATGGTGGCCCTCAAAAACTACCTTTTCAGTGAATTTCCTTGAAATAAACTTCTTGAATATCTTTGAATAGTAAATGGGCTCAATACCCTGCCCTTTGATATTCACTCCCTGCTCAAGAAGATATGGACGGCATGCTATTATGTCCCTGCCTTTCATATAGAGGGCCATCGGACCGTCATAAGTAAGCAGCAGGGTGCCTGTACTTTCAACATGAAGAATAACCAGGTGTCCTCTGAAACCTTTTATTCTTATATGACGCCATTTATCATAATTTTTAAAGATGCCGGCTCCTGAGTGCTCCGGATTGTCACTTTCAATAAGCAGAACACAGTCCGGCGTGATTTCATCAAATGTTCTGCTAATCATAAAAGCAGAAGCATTATCATATTCTTTTTTGGAAATATTGAAAGTCCTGGCAACAATTTCAATAATGGTATGCTCCTGATCGGTCAGCAATGCGTCCTCGAAAGCGAACTCGATGAGCTGAAGAAAAACTATCATCCTCTCCTCAAGAAACAGTCCCTTTTTTATCTGCCTGCATATATTGGTAATCTGGAATGATATAAGAGAATCCTCATCTGTCAGCTCGGCTTTATCGACACTCTTTAATTCATTGGAGTAAAATTCAAGATTGTTTTCAAAGAGGGCAAAATACTCTTCCTCAAGTTCCCTGTTAAGATATCTCCTGAGGTAGCTGCGAAGGATCTTTTTGCCACGCGATGTTATACCGGCAGGATTAACCGTTGAGACAATGGCAAAAATATGTATCAGCGCTAATAATACAGATTCCCTCATAAAGACATCATTTAAAAAAAAGACCGCAAAGTAATATGCTTTGCGGTCAGAAAATCAATATTTCATTATACTATCTGGCTTCTGACCTCTTCTATCGCCTTTGTAATATCCATGATATTCTTTTCGGTCAGGCTTGTGCTCAATGTATCATAAACTTTCTTAATGGGATCGAGTTTTTTGATAAACTCACCAACAAGGGGATCGTTTAAGTATGGTTGTGTAACTTCGAGATAAAGCTCAAATGATTTTTTCTGTTCAAGAAGGTTTTTTGAAATTCCTGCCACCTGGTATGCTGCTTCCGAAACGTGGGTGGTAATATACATCCCTTCCACCCAGGCGCCGCCGAGTACCAGCAGAGCCAGGGGCTGCTGTTCATTATCCCTCAGATAGGCATAAGTGTCGTCAAATGCTTCTGACAGTATAACTACAAGCTTATCCCTGTAATCAAAATTCTGTTTAATCCGGTCATACAGCGTCGGATCATAAATCTGCGACATATTGAGTTCTGCGGCGAGGCTCCTGATAGCATCCAGATAATTGATTACTTCCTGCTGCATATTATATAATGTAGCGTAGCTGAGGTCAGCTCCAAATACTCCCATGTTAATTGCCCTGTCATTGCTGCTGAAATATTTCTTGGTATTTTCAACAGGATTGGAAATCCCGAATATGTAACCAACTTCAAGATCAGTAAGCATCTTTATTACCTCAGCCGATGTAGGTAAAGAATCAACATTCGTTTCCATTTCATTCTCGAGCGATTTTATCTGCTCACGCTCAACCTTTTTTTGACCTTTATCTGCTTTGTTTTTGCATGAGGTGATGCATATCAGGCTTATCAAAACCACCGGAAGTATGAATATTGCGATAATTCTTTTCATATGAATAATTTTAATTAATGACAATAACCGAAAACCGCCCATAAAAGTAATAAAAATATTGAAAATAGGGTTGAAGTGTTGAAAATGAATAAAAGAAAGTTTTGAGTGAGCTAAAGGTTGGAGTATTTAAAGTTACTATATCACTAATAACTCTTCCTGCTTCAGGCATTTTAGGCACATCAAACTTTATTTTATATCTTTGACCCTCTGAATTTAAACCATTTCAGATGAGATGGAATTTTGATGAGGAAGTAAGAAGAGAGGGTACCGATTGCATAAAGTATGACCTGAGAAAGGAGATATTCGGGAGAAACGATGTTATTCCGATGTGGGTGGCAGATATGGATTTCAAAACTCCCGGTTTTGTTGTTGATAAACTTAAGAACCGCCTCAATCATGAGATTTTCGGATATTCTTTTCGTCCACCGGATTATAATAAATCAATAATCAGCTGGTTTCAGTCAAGGCATAACTGGCGGATTGAAGAAGAATGGATCTGCTTTTGTCCCGGTATTGTTCCGGCGCTTAATATCTGCACTCTGGCATTCACCAGCCCGGGTGATAAAATCATAGTTCAGCCTCCGGTCTATTTCCCTTTTTTTTCCGCAGTTGAAAGTCATGGCCGCACCCTTGTCTATAACCAGCTGGCTGAAAAAGACGGAAGATGGGAAATGGATCTTGATTCGCTGATTAAAGTCATTGACAGAAACACAAAAATGATCATCATTTCCAATCCGCATAATCCCGTTGGAAGAGCCTGGTCCAGGAAAGAACTGGTAAAACTTACAGAAATCTGTCTGAAAAATGAGATCTTAATATTGTCCGATGAAATTCATTGCGACCTTGTCCTGCCAGGGTTTTACCATTCCCCTACGGCAAAGATCTCTGAAAAAACAGCTGACATCACCCTAACGTGCATTGCACCAAGCAAAACATTCAATCTTGCAGGCCTGGCAACGGCATCAGTGATAATTTCCAACCCGGTCCTGCGTAAATACTTCAACAAAAAAATTGAGAACCTGCATATCGGCAATGGCAATATCTTTGGAACAACTGCCTCAATAGCAGCATATTATGAAGGTCATGAATGGCTCAGTGCCTTGCTGGAATATATAGACCATAATGTTGAGATTGTCAGAAAATACTGCAGGGAGCTTATTCCCGAGATAGTGCCTGTACAGCCTGAAGCAACATATATGATATGGCTTGACTGCCGCAAATTTGGAATGACAGGAAAAGAGCTGCGGAGTTTTTTTGTGGATAAAGCAGGTATAGGCCTGAATGAGGGTTCCACATTTGGTCCGGGCGGAGATGGATTCATGAGAATGAATCTTGGGACAACATACCAGACAGTCATAAAGGCAATGGAACAAATTGAAAAAGCCGTTGCTCTTATAAGATAATAAATATATTTCGTGTGAAAGAGAGGATAAAGGTAAGACTGATACTGGAGGATGGTTCTGTCTATAGCGGCAGATCCTTCGGAGCACCGGTTGCTTGCGCGGGAGAGGTGGTGTTCAATACTGCAATGACCGGATATCCTGAAAGCCTTACCGATCCGTCATACCGCGGACAGATCCTCTGTCTCACATACCCGCTGGTTGGCAATTACGGGGCACCGGGGAAAAGCGAGGAGAATGATCTCTATCGGTTCTACGAGTCCTCATCAATTCATATTTCAGGACTGATAGTCTCCGATTATTCCTTTGAATACAGCCACTGGAATGCATCAGAAAGCCTTGATGAATGGCTTTGCAGGAACAATATCCCGGGTATATTCGGGATTGATACAAGGGCGCTGACAAAAAGGATCCGCGAAAAGGGAGCAATGCTCGGTAAAATTGAACCTGAAGGAACAGAAATATCTTTTTATGATCCGAACAAGGTTAATCTCGTTGCTGAGGTAAGTACTCACGAGAAAAAAATCTATGGCTCGGGAAAATACACAATAATCCTGGTTGATTGTGGAGTCAAATACAACATTATCAGAAATTTATTGAAACGTGACACAACAATAATCAGGGTTCCGTGGGATTACGACTATCATCAGGAAAAGTATGATGGTCTTTTTCTTTCAAACGGACCAGGTGATCCCAAAATGTGCACAGCTACCATCAGGAATATAAGCAGATCTTTTAAAAAAGAAATACCTGTATTCGGAATATGCCTTGGCAACCAGCTTATGGCTCTTGCCTCAGGTGCTGACACCTACAAGCTGAAGTACGGTCACAGAAGCCATAATCAGCCCGTTATCAAGGTCGGTACAAACAAGGCTTATATCACTTCGCAAAATCATGGATTTGCAGTTAATAATAAAACCCTCGGAAAAGACTGGGATCCTCTTTTTATAAATATCAACGATAGAACCAATGAGGGGATGAAACATAAAACCAAACCATTCTTTTCAACGCAGTTTCACCCCGAGGCCTCAGGAGGGCCGACCGATACCGACTATTTGTTTGATGAGTTTATAGAGAATATCAAAAAGAACCCCCAACTCTTAACTAGAATTAGTAACGGGTTTTAACCCCCCTTCAGGGGGGCTGGGGGGGTGATTCGTCAACTTATATACCCCATCATCTTATTTGCCAGATCTTGTGCCGACCTGTTTTTAAAGCATTTCATCCTTTCATTGAATATCTTTGCTATTTCCGCGTTGCACAGATTCCCTATACTGCCCTCGTGAACATAATCAGAAACGGTTGTTTTTGAAAATGACGAGCTTTTCACCATTTCCGACACAGCCTTATAAGCATCTCTGAAAGGAATTCCTTCTTTTACAAGCCTGTTGACCTCCTCAGTGCTGAATATTGAATTATATAAGGGATTTTCTGTTATATTCTTCCTGATCCTGATATTCTTCAGCATCAGAAGCATTATTTCAACAGACTCCTGCAGATCGGCGAATGCGTCGAATATCAATTGCTTAAGAAGCTGCAGGTCACGATTATATCCTGATGGCAGGTTTGAGGTCAACATTGCAATCTGACCAGGCAGGATTTGAATTATATTTGAACGCCCCCTGATAAGTTCAAATACATCCGGGTTCCTTTTCTGCGGCATAATGCTTGATCCGGTAACATATTCATCCGGGAAATCAATGAACCGGAATTCGGAACTCATATACAGACATACATCCATCGAGAATCTTGACAGCGTCTGGGCCAATGATGCCAGGGCTGATGCTGCTGCCAGTTCAACCTTGCCCCTGCTCAGGCTGGCATAGGCAGAATTATAAAGAAGATCATCAAATTCAAGGAGATCCGAGGTCAGCTTCCTGTTCAGCGGAAGGGTTGTTCCAAAACCGGCAGCTGTTCCAAGCGGATTTTTGTTATTCAGGGTACGTGCTTCACAAAGAAGGTGTATGTCATCAGCCAGACTTTCGGCGTAAGCTCCAAACCATAATCCAAACGACGATACCATAGCAGGCTGCATATGAGTATAACCAGGAATAAGGACCTCCTTGTACTGCTCACTCAGTGCCTGCAGTCTGTTAAACAGCTTTTCTGTCAGTAGCGCAAGCTTGTCAATCTCCTCCCTTGTATAAAGTCTTATGTCCACAAGGACCTGATCATTCCTTGACCTGCCGGTATGGATCTTCTTGCCGGTTGTCCCGAGTATTGAAGCCATCTCTTTTTCAATCTGGGAATGAATGTCTTCCATATCCTCTTCAATAATCAGATTGCCCTTTTCATCCAACACAAAAAGTGAATGAAGAGCCTTTAGCATATCATTCTTTTCCTCATTGACGATAAGTCCGACATCATTCAGCATTATTACATGAGCCATTGATCCGATGATATCCCACTTTGTGAGATGAAGATCGATCTTCCTGTCTTTTCCTGCAGTGAACTCAATTATTGCAGGTTCAGGATTTATTCCTTTTTCCCAGAGTTTCATATATTTTTATTTTTTCTGACTCTCCTCAACAATTGCCCTGTGAGCCATAAGCCTTATAGCATTGATCTTTATAAAACCCTTGCTGTCAGTCTGGTCAAATCCGCCTTCTATATCCATGCTTGACAGCTTTTTGTTGTACAGTGAAGAGGGTGATTCGCGGCCTTCAATGATAACATTCCCCTTATAAAGGCAGAGATGAACACTCCCATCGATAAGCTCCTGGCTCTTTTCAATTGCAGCCATCAGGAAATCCATTTCAGGACTGAACCAGAATCCATTATAGATAATTTCGGCAAACTTGGGCGTAAGCATGTTGACCAGCCTCATCACCTCCCTGTCCATGGCAATTCCTTCAATATCCTTGTGCGCTATATGCAGAACCGTTGCAGCAGGGGTTTCATATACTCCCCTGGATTTAATGCCGACAAATCTGTTTTCAACCATGTCAAGCAAACCGATTCCGTTTTTCCCGGCTATTTCGTTAAGGTATACATACATTTCATAGGAATCCTCCTTAACGGTTCCGTCATCCTTATTGATAACCTTTACCGGCAGTCCGTTTTTAAAATGGATAGCTATCCGTGTTTCCTTATCCGGAGCATCCTGGGGCATTACCATTTTTTCAAGCATGCTTTTATTCAACGAGAACATAGGATCCTCCAGAATACCTGCTTCATGGCTTATATGCATAAGGTTGTCGTCTTCACTGTAAGGCTTGTCGACACTTGCCTTTACCGGTATATTGTTTTCCCTTGCATAATTAAGGAGATCCGTCCTTCCTTTAAAAGTTGCCAGAAATTCCCTGTCTTTCCAGGGTGAAATAACTTTTATCCCGGGCATGAGTGCATAATAGGAAAGTTCAAACCTGACCTGGTCATTTCCTTTTCCCGTTGCACCATGTGCAACAGTACCTGCTCCCTCTCTTTTTACCACCTCAATCTGTTCCCTGGCTATAAGTGGTCTTGCAAGAGCAGTTCCGAGGAGATACCTGTCTTCGTAGATAGCATTTGCCATTATTGCCTTCAGGACAAAATTTTCAACAAATTCTCTTTTCAGGTCAGAGATTACCACTTTTGATGCTCCCAGCATCAGTGCTTTTTTCCTGCATTCCTCAAAGTTCTCGGCCTGACCCACATCTGCCACAAAAGCTATCACATCATAATTTTTATCAATCAACCATTTGAGTATCACCGATGTATCCAGTCCTCCACTGTATGCAAGCACTACTTTTTCTTTCATCACTTATATATTTAATTATTTTATATATTTATATATCCTATATATACTTAAATTTAACTGAGTTATTTTTTTTAATTTTATCATGCAAGCCCGGAAAAATTAATTCAAGACATGTATTTATCTGATGGCTTGTGATTCCTTCACGCGGAATTACAAGGATTGTGTCATCACCGGCAATGGTACCGGCTATCTCATAACGTGAAGCATTATCAATAAAGAATGCCGTGCTGCTTGCACTTCCGGGAAGAGTCTTGATAATAAGAAGTCCCCTTGCCTCAACCATGTCCTTTATCACCGGCAATATCTGCTGCTTCCCTGCTGTTACCGGGGTATTTTTTACGGGTTCCGGCAGTGAATAGATGTATCCTCCCCTCCCGTCAGATATCCTGCCTGCCCCAAGCTGTCTCAGGTCACGTGATAAAGTAGCCTGGGTACAGTCGATTCCCTTGCCCTTTAGCTTTCTGAGCAGTATCCCGTGTGATGATATATTTTCTGCGGTAATTATCTTTTCAATTGCCAGTAATCGTTTTGTCTTTTGCATATTTATTCAGATTTTTTGCAAATATATTCATTTTTTTAACATTATCGCACTCCGATAGAAAATTTGTGCTAATTTTGATCATCAAATCTCTCAGATGGAAACTGACATAAAGACTGTAATAATCCTTGGGTCAGGAGCTCTTAAAATAGGTGAGGCCGGTGAGTTCGATTATTCGGGCTCCCAGGCTCTTAAAGCTCTGAGGGAGGAAGGCATCAGGACAATCCTTATAAATCCCAATATTGCAACAGTACAGACCTCTGAAGAGCTTGCAGATAAAATCTATTTTCTCCCGGTAACTCCGTATTTTGTTGAAAGCGTGATAAAAAAAGAGAGGCCGGAAGGCATCCTGCTTTCATTCGGAGGCCAGACAGCGCTGAACTGCGGTACAAAATTATTTGTTTCAGGTGTATTTGAAAAATACAATGTAAAGGTTCTTGGAACACCTGTAACCGCAATCATGGATACCGAAGACCGGGAGCTCTTTGTAAAGAGGCTGAATGAAATAGAGGTAAAAACACCCCGCAGTATAGCAGTATCCGGAGTCGAAGAGGCACTTAAGGCTGCTGAAAAGCTTGGATTCCCTGTAATAATAAGGGCTGCTTACACTCTTGGCGGTCAGGGCAGCGGATTTGCTTCAGATGACAGGGAATTAGCAAGTCTTGCTGCCAGGGCATTCTCATTTACCAGCCAGATACTTGTTGAAGAGAGCCTTAAAGGCTGGAAGGAAGTTGAATATGAAGTGGTCCGCGACAGGTATGACAACTGCATCACTGTATGCAACATGGAAAATTTTGATCCCCTTGGCATACATACCGGAGAAAGCATTGTTGTGGCTCCTTCCCAAACCCTGACAAACAACGAATACCATAAGCTAAGGGAACTTTCGATAAAGATAATAAGGCATATAGGGATTATCGGGGAATGCAACGTACAGTTTGCACTTTCGCCGGATTCCGAAGAGTACCGTGTAATTGAGGTCAATGCAAGGTTATCGAGATCGAGCGCACTCGCTTCAAAAGCTACCGGTTATCCCCTGGCTTTCATCGCAGCAAAACTGGGAATAGGATATGGCCTTCATGATCTTAAAAATTCCGTGACTAAATATACTACCGCATTTTTCGAACCTGCACTTGATTATATTGTCTGCAAAATACCGCGGTGGGACCTTAATAAATTTGAAGGAGTCTCTCATATAATAGGAAGCAGCATGAAGAGTGTCGGTGAGGTAATGGCAATAGGCCGGAATTTTGAAGAGGCTGTTCAGAAGGGATTAAGGATGATCGGTCAGGGAATGCATGGCTTTACCGGTAACAGGGAACTGAAATTCAGGGATATTGAAACAGAGCTTTCTGAACCTACTGACATGCGCATCTTTTCAATTGCTGAAGCCCTCGAAAAAGGCATCTCGGTCGACAGGATCCATGACCTTACCAGGATCGACAAATGGTTCCTCTTCAAGCTCAGGAATATAATCAGCATAAAAGACGACCTCTGCAAATACAAAACAATAGAAAGTATACCCCGGGAGCTTCTTTTGCATTCCAAAATATATGGATTCAGTGATTTTCAGATAGCCCGGCATGTTCTCAGGTCAGAACCAGCCCATATTAATGATGACCTGATCAAGGTGAGAAACCACAGGAAATCCCTGGGGATCATCCCATATGTGAAGCAGATTGATACTCTCGCTGCGGAATATCCTGCAATGACGAATTACCTTTACCTCACCTACAGTGCATCGGAACATGACATACATTATGAAAATGATAAAAAATCAATTATCGTACTTGGTTCCGGCGCTTACAGAATAGGATCCAGCGTTGAGTTTGACTGGTGCTCGGTAAACGCCATTGAGACGATCAGAAAAGCGGGATTCAGGTCAATTATGATCAACTACAATCCGGAAACCGTAAGTACCGATTATGACATCTGTGACAGGCTTTATTTCGATGAGCTGACTTTTGAGAGGGTACTCGATATAATTGACCTGGAAAATCCCGGAGGCGTGATTGTCTCTGTCGGCGGACAGATCCCCAATAATCTTGCAATGAGACTTTATAAAGAGAATGTGCCTGTGCTCGGAACCTCACCAGTTTCAATTGACCGGGCAGAGAACAGGCATAAGTTCTCTGAAATGCTTGATAATCTGTTAGTTGATCAGCCCAGGTGGAAAGAACTTTCAACAATACAGGATATCTTTGATTTTGTTGACCGCATCGGATTCCCTGTCCTCATCAGACCATCATATGTTCTGTCTGGAGCTGCGATGAATATCGTTTCAAATAAAAATGAGCTGACTCATTACCTCGATCTTGCAGCACAGGTATCAAAACAATATCCGGTAGTCGTATCTGAGTTTATTGAGAGCGCCAAAGAGATTGAAATAGATGCAGTTGCCAGAAACGGCGAAATACTGGCCTATGCCATCAGCGAGCACGTTGAATTCGCCGGTGTCCATTCCGGTGATGCAACGATAGTGTTCCCTCCCCAGAAGATCTATTTCGAAACTGTCAGACGCATTAAACGGATCTCAAGACAGATCGCAAAGGAGCTTGACATTTCAGGCCCTTTCAATATTCAGTTCCTTGCCAGGGACAATGCTATTAAAGTCATTGAATGCAACCTCAGGGCAAGCCGGAGCATGCCATTTGTCAGCAAAGTGTTGAAATCCAACCTAATAGAGCTTGCAACAAAAGTGATGCTCGGGATCCCTGCAGAAAAACCGCATAAATCGGTATTTGAACTTGATTATGTTGGGGTGAAAGCCCCGCAGTTCAGTTTCTCACGTCTGGCAAAAGCAGATCCGGTACTTGGAGTTGATATGGCATCAACAGGCGAGGTAGGATGCATTGGAGAAGGCTTTTATGAAGCAATTCTGAAGGCTATGTTTTCGGTCGGCTACAGGGTGCCTGAGAAAAGCATCCTTCTTTCAACAGGCCCAGCAAGGTCAAAAGTTGAGCTTCTTAACAGTGCCAAAGCCCTCAGGGCTAAAGGACATAAGATTTATGCCACAAGAGGGACCCGGCAGTTCCTGGAAAATGCAGGTGTCGAAGCCCATGTTGCCTACTGGCCCGATGAGGATAAATCGCCCAATACTATTGAACTCATCCGGACACGTGAAGTGGATCTCGTTGTAAATATACCAAAGGATCTCAGCGCTACGGAGCTCAATAATGATTATTCAATAAGACGAAACGCTATTGATTATAACATTCCTTTGCTAACCAACGCCCGGCTTGCCAGCGCTTTCATCCTTGCCTTTTGCAGGATAAGCGAAAAGGATCTGGCGATCAAGAGCTGGGACGAATATAAATAAGGCTACAGGCACCCGGTGATTTAAAGGATTAGAATGGAGTGAAAGGGGGAGGGCGAGAGAGCGAGAGGGCGGGAAGGGGAGAAAAAACAGTGTTACTCTGTGATAAATTCCGTGGTTGAAAAAATATTAACTTTCATTTTATGATAACAGTACGTAAAGCAATTCCGTCCGATGCTTCATCAATCATCGATTTTCAGCTGAAAATGGCATGGGAAACAGAAGAGATGGCTCTTGATCCTGATACCGTAAAGAAAGGAGTAAATGCCGTATTCCAGGATCCGTCCCGCGGACAATATTATATTGCGGATGATAATGGTAAAGTTGTTGCTTCGCTTTTAATTACATATGAATGGAGCGACTGGCGCAACCTTAATGTATGGTGGTTCCAGTCTGTTTATGTTGTCCCTGAGTTCCGCCGGCAGGGCATTTTCAGGAAAATGTACAATTTCATCAGGCACCTGGCTGAGGAAAATGATATTGCCGGGCTGAGGCTTTATGTCGAAACAAAAAATACACGTGCGCAAAAGACATATAAGGCGCTTGGAATGAGCTCCGGGCATTATTCTTTCTTTGAATGGATGAGAAAATAAGCTCTATGCAATGGATTGTTCTTATATTGCTTATACCTTATGTGTTTCTCCTCCTGAAAATATTTATATCATTGAGGAAAATCCAACCATACAATCTGCAGAAGACACCAGAAGTATTTGTTTCAGTGATAGTTGCCTGCCGGAATGAAGAAAAAAACCTTCCCATGCTTATGTCTGATATTGCTGTCCAGACATACAATCATGATCTGTTTGAACTGATTGTTGTTGACGATAATTCTTCTGACCGAACATTTGAAGCTGCATCCCTGTTCAGGGAAATTAAAAATCTGAAGGTGTTGAGAAACAATGGCTCTGGAAAGAAAAATGCCATAAAAACAGGAGTGGAAGTATGTCAGGGTTCGCTTGTTGTCACTACCGATGCTGACTGCAGGATCGGGAAAGAGTGGTTAAAAATCATAGTGTCATTTTTTAGTGTGAACAATCCTGAAATGGCAGTTTGTCCGGTTAAAATGGAAGGCGGCAGAGGATTTTTCCAGAGGTTCCAGGAGCTTGAGTTCCTCAGCCTGCAGGGTGTTACAGCCGGAACTGCAGCAGCCGGTAATCCGGTTATGTGCAATGGAGCTAATCTTGCTTTCACAAAAGATTCCTATCTTAAGCACTCCGGAAGCCTCCACTATGAAGTGGCCTCAGGCGATGATGTATTTCTTCTTCACAGTATCAAAAAGGAATCAGGTAAAATATTATGGCTGGAGGCGGAAGATGTAACTGTAACAACCCAATCCGAACAGACGCTTAGTTCATTTATGAATCAGAGGGCCAGATGGATCTCAAAAGCCGGGGCTTACAGTGACAGGTACACGCAGTTGCTGGCGATTTTAACATTAGTTACAGTTTTACTCCAGGCATCCCTGATGGCTGCAGTACCATTTAATCCGGTTTTCCTCCTGATTTATCTTACAGGATTCTTCCTTAAATCAATCCCTGATTTTCTGATTCTGCAAAACATAACCAGGCGCTATAAAAAAAAGAACCTCCTCTGGTTCTTTCTTCCCGGACAGTTTATTTATCCCTTCTATGTTATTTCGCTGTCGCTCTTCTACCTGTTCACAAAAAACACCTATTTACACTCAACTGATCAGTAATCACTTCGCCCTTGTGCCTCCTTGCCATTGAGCCTTTGCGCCTTTTAATTTCCCATCTCCGAAAGGAATTTGATCCTGACGAGCCTTATTTCTTCCTCTTCAAACTCACTCCCCAGCTCTTTAATTGCATCTTCCAGTGAATCTGATTCTGCCTCTTCCCTGAAATATGAATAAATGTCATGCTGCCTGTCATCATCAATCATGGCGTTAATATAATAATCGAGATTTAAACGGGTCCCTGAGTTAACAATTGCTTCAATCTCTGATATCAGTTCATTCATTTCAAGGCCTTTTGCTTCGGCAATATCCTCAAGCGGCCGTTTCATATCAATGCTCTGAATAATATAAACCTTCATGCCTGATTTGTTCACGACTGATTTTACAACCATGTCGAGCGGTCTGATTATTTCTTTTTCCTCAACATATTTCTTGATTATTTCGACAAACTCGGCGCCATATCGCTGGGCTTTGCCGGCGCCTACACCTGAAATGTTCTGAAGCTCATCAATGGTTACAGGATACTGAATGGCCATATCTTCGAGTGACGGATCCTGAAAAATAACAAAGGGTGGTACATCCTTCTGCTTTGATATTTTCTTGCGAAGATCCTTGAGGATGCTGAAAAGTTCTTCATCAACAGCCGCCGTCTTGGCTCCGAATGCGTTTTCCTCATCAGTTGTGTCTGCATAGTCGTGATCTTCGGCAAGCATAAATGAGACAGGATTCTTAAGGAAATCCATTCCGTTCTCGGTCACCTTTAACAGGCCATAATTCTCAATATCCTTTGTAAGAAATTTAGCAATCAGTGCCTGCCTTATGACCATATTCCAGAATTTTTCATCCTTTTCCTCACCCATGCCGAAGAACTCAATCTTATGATGCTTGTAAGATTTTATGGATGAGGTTACCTTTCCTGAAAGGATATTAGCAATATGATCGGCTTTGAATTTTTCTTTGACGGCGAGTATGGTTTCCAGCACGTTCACTACTGATTCACTGCCTTCAAATTGTGCTTTCGGATGGAGGCAATTGTCACAGGCTTCACAGTTCTCTTTCGGATACTCTTCCCCGAAATAATGGAGCAGCAGCTTTCTGCGGCAAACCGATGATTCTGCATAGGACACTGTTTCCAGAAGGAGCTGTTTCCCGATTTCCTGTTCGGCAATGGGTTTCCCCTGCATGAATTTTTCCAGTTTCAGGATATCGTTGTAGCTGTAATATGCTATGCAGTTCCCTTCTCCTCCGTCACGTCCGGCACGGCCGGTTTCCTGGTAATAGCCTTCAAGGCTCTTGGGAATGTCATAATGGATCACGAACCTCACATCCGGCTTATCGATTCCCATGCCGAATGCTATAGTGGCCACGATGACATCCGCTTCTTCCATCAGGAATGTATCCTGGTTCCGTGTCCTGGTAGCTGAATCCATTCCGGCATGATACGGAAGTGCCTTGATACCGTTGACTTTCAGCACTTCCGCCATTTCTTCAACTTTCTTACGGCTCAGGCAATATATTATACCTGACTTCCCCGAGTTGTTTTTTATATACCTGATTATCTCTTTTGTAACATCCTGCTTCGACTTTACTTCATAATAAAGGTTAGGCCTGTTGAAGGATGACTTGAAAATATCAGCTTCGAGAATTCCCAGATTCTTCTGGATATCATGCTGCACCTTTGGAGTGGCTGTGGCGGTAAGAGCAATAATCGGAGATCTTCCAATAGTATCAATTATCGGTCTGATACGCCTGTATTCAGGCCGGAAGTCGTGGCCCCATTCTGATATACAATGAGCTTCATCTATTGCATAAAATGAAATTTTGACATTCCTGAGAAATTCAATGTTTTCTTCTTTTGTCAGGGATTCAGGAGCTACATACAATAATTTTGTTTCCTGGTCAAGTACATCTTTTTTTACCCGGGCAATTTCGGTTTTCGTAAGAGAAGAATTCAAAAAATGAGCAATATCGTCATTGGTGCTGAAATTGCGCATTGCATCAACCTGGTTTTTCATCAGTGCAATAAGCGGGGAAATGACTATCGCCGTTCCCTGTCCCATAACAGCCGGAAGCTGATAGCACAGCGATTTTCCTCCGCCTGTCGGCATCAGAACAAAAGTATCCCTCCCTGCCAGTACATTTTTTATTATCTGTTCCTGGTTCCCTTTAAATGTGTCAAAGCCAAAATACTTCTTTAAATAATCATGTATGGTTGCATCACTTACCATTTGCCTGTCAACTGATTAACAACCCTCTAAACTGTAAAAAGTTAACCTTTCTGACAGTTTATTTAAAATTAATAAATTTCCTGATCAAATACTATTTTTATTCAATTATTAACAAATTTGTTTTTGATATATTCAACATATAACAGACCCGATATTGTTTTGAACGATAAGATTTATCATCTTTACACGCTGAAATTTTGCAGGAAATATTGTTCTGATGGCGTTTAACTGGAAAAAAGGCAAGAAGGGCGAAGGCGAGATGTCGTTCCTGGAACATCTTGAAGAGCTGAGGTGGCATATAATACGATCAATAATTGCCATAGTTGTATTTATGGTTGTCGCCTTTCTCTTTAAAAATCTTATTTTTGACAATGTAATCCTTGCCCCGAAAGAACCGCAGTTCTTTACAAACCGGCTGCTGTGCAGCATTAGCGACAAGATATGCATAAATCAAAAGCCCGTCAATCTTATAAGTATCAAGATGTCGGGACAAATTACCACTCACATTGTTGTTTCACTGGTTGCCGGATTGATACTGGCATTCCCTGTTATTATTTATGAATTCTGGAGGTTCCTCCGGCCTGCCCTTCATTCCAACGAGGCAAAACACGCAAGGGGAGCTGTGTTAACATCATCTTTACTCTTTTTTGTGGGAGTTCTCTTCGGGTATTACCTGCTGGCACCTCTCTCAATACATTTTCTTACAACATATCAGATAAGCGAGGATGTAGTAAACCAGATAAATATAAGATCATACATCGGAACGCTTACTTCTATCTGCCTGGCAACAGGGATTGTTTTTGAGCTCCCGATAATTGCATTCTTCCTTACAAAGATCGGGATAATCACTCCGTCTTTCATGAGGAAATACAGGAAACACTCAATTGTTGTCATCTTTATCTTAGCTGCTATTATTACCCCGCCTGATGTATTTTCACAGCTGCTCGTCAGCATTCCGCTTTTATTATTGTACGAGATAAGCATATATGTTTCGTCAGCAGTGGTGAGAAATAAGGAAAAAGAACATACTGAATTTATGGGTGACAACGTTTCAGATAAGACATCAACTTCAACATCATAAATCCTCTAATGAAACTGCATACAGAAAACCTGGTTAAGAAATACCGAAACCGTACTGTTGTTGACCATGTGTCAATTGAGGTTGAACAGGGAGAAATAGTTGGCCTTCTCGGGCCGAATGGTGCCGGCAAGACAACCTCCTTTTATATGATCGTAGGCCTCATTAGACCGCGTGAAGGCAGGATATTTCTTGATGAAGAAGAGATCACCACTCTCCCGGTCTATAAGCGTGCACGGAAAGGCATCGGGTACCTTGCGCAGGAGGCATCAGTGTTCAGAAACCTGTCAGTAGAGGATAACCTCAGGGCCGTGCTGGAAATGTCAGGAATGACAAAAAACGAACAGGAAGAAAGAGTGGAATCCCTGCTGAATGAATTCGGGCTTCGGAGAATAAGAAAAAACAAGGGAATACAGCTGTCAGGGGGAGAGAGAAGAAGAACCGAGATTGCCAGGGCACTGGCCCTCAAACCTAAATTCATATTGCTCGATGAACCTTTTGCCGGTGTTGACCCCATAGCAGTTGAAGATATTCAGAGCATCGTTTCACATCTGAGAAATAAAAACATAGGTATACTCATTACCGACCATAATGTACATGAGACCCTCTCCATAACCGACCGGGCATACCTTCTCTTTGAAGGCAAGATACTGATGTCAGGGACTTCTTCACAACTAGCTGAAGATGAACATGTAAGAAAAGTCTATCTTGGCAAGAACTTTGAGCTTCGCAGGTAATTCAGCCTGGTTTGTTTTTATTGTTATTTTCTATACTTTTGCGGGGAATTTTAAGGCGGATGTGTCGTAATTGGTAGCCGAGCAAGATTTAGGATCTTGTGTCTTAACTGACGTGGGGGTTCGAGTCCCTTCATCCGCACCAGAATGGCAAACTGCCTTTAACCTCTTTAACAGTGCGTTTTGGCGGTTTTTTTAATAAGCAATTAACAATAGAAATATGGATATCACCAGAGAAAACATCGATGATCTGAATGCAGTTCTGAAAATAAAAATTGTAAAAGCCGATTATGCAGACAAAGTTGAAAATGTACTGAAAGACTACCGCAAAAAGGCTAACATAAAAGGATTCCGTCCCGGAATGGTGCCTATAGGGCTTATAAAGAAAATGTACGGTAACGCTGTCAAGATAGATGAGATCAATAAGACAATCTCGGAAAGCATCCGTAAATATCTTTCCGATGAGAAGATTGAGATACTCGGAGATCCTCTTCCTAAAATAGATGAACACGAAAACATAAATTTTGAAATCCAGGACGATTTCTCATTTACTTTTGAACTTGGCCTGGCTCCTTCGGTTGAACTTACCATCGGCAAGAAAAATAAAGTCACGGCTTATGATATTGCCGTTGACGAAAAAATGAAAACTGATTATGTCGCCAATTATACCCGGCGTTTCGGGGAATTTAAAAAGGCTGAAGTTTCAGAAGAGAAAGATATACTAAAAGGCAAAATTGAAGCAATTGATAATGAAGGGAATCTCAAACCGGATGGCCCTGTCAACAATGCTTCCACTCTTGCAATTGACATCATCAAGGATGATGAGATAAAGAAGGCGTTCATTGGCAAAAATGAAAATGATGCCATCGATTTCGATCTTAAGAAAGCATTCCCCAACGAAAACGAGGTTGCCGGTCTTCTAAAAATTAAGAAAGAAGATATCAGGGATACAGACGGTAAATTCAGATTCACAATCAGCGAAATAACAAGATTCCATTCTGCGGAAATCGGGCCGGAGCTTTTTAGCAGGATCTACGGGGAAGGCGTGATAAACACTGAGGAGGAATTCATGAAAAAGATTGAAGAAGAAATTGCCGCAAGCCTGAAACGTGAGAGTGAATACAAACTGATGAAGGATATCAAAAAACTGACAATTGAGAAAACTGATTTCAGTATGCCGGAGGATTTTCTGAAAAAATGGCTGCTGAAAGTGAATGAGAAAACTACCAGCGAACAGATTGAAAAGGAATTTGAAAGCTTCAGGCATGATCTCAAGTGGCAGCTAATAAGGAATAGAGTGGCAAAGGACAATGAAATAAAGATCACAGATGAAGAGATGCAGAAAGAAGCTGAAACAATCACCAGGTATCAGTTTCAGCAGTATGGGCTGTTCTATGCTACCGATGAACAGATATCAAACTATGCAAAGGAGACCCTGAAAAGAGAGGATGATGCAAAAAAGATAGCCGACAAGATCCTTGAAGATAAAGTTCTGGGTCATTTAAAGGAGCTGGTGAAAATTGAGGACAAGAGTGTAACTGTTGAAGAGTTTAACAAGCTTTTTGAATAGTAATCAATGCATTGCAGTGAGTATTAAAATTTTAGTATCTTTGTTCCTTAATAACAAAATGAATAAAAATGAGCAATATTGACGATTTCGGAAAGTATGCAAGAAGCAAATTCGGCATCAGCAGTATTTCGCTGCACAGGTACTTATCGATATGGAGCAGCTATATATCTCCGACCATTATTGAGGAGAGACAGTTAAACGTGGCATCAATGGATGTCTTCTCCCGTCTTATGATGGACAGAATAATCTTCCTTGGTCTGCCAATAGATGATTACGTTGCCAATATTATTCAGGCACAGCTGCTTTATCTCGATTCATCCGATCCGGGAAAGGATATCCAGATTTATTTTAATACCCCTGGCGGCGGAGTTAATGCCGGACTGGGCATCTATGACACGATGCAGTATATCTCGGCTGATATAGCTACTATCTGTACGGGGATGGCCGCTTCAATGGGTGCTGTTCTCCTGACAGCAGGGAAAAAGGGGAAAAGATCGGCACTGAAACATTCAAGGATCATGATCCACCAGCCGATGGGAGGCGTAGAAGGACCTGCATCAGATATAGAGATCCAGGCACGCGAAATACTTAAGCTTAAAAGGGAGCTTTATGAGATCATTGCATTTCATTCGGGAAATTCTGTGGAAAAAGTTGAAAAGGATTCTGACAGGGATTACTGGATGACATCCCAGGAAGCAAAGGATTACGGGATGATCGATGAGATCCTTCAAAAAACCGAACATTAGGAAAAATGGATAAATGTTCATTCTGCGGCAGAACCAAGAAAGAGGCCAACATGCTTATTGCCGGGCTTGAAGGTCATATCTGCGATCACTGTATCGAGCAGGCTTACAGCATAATGAACGAAGAGCTTGGCATTAAGAAAAATCCCAGGTTTGATACCATTAATCTCCTTAAACCTGCTGAAATAAAAAGTTTTCTCGATCAGTATGTTATAGGACAGGATATGGCCAAAAAGATCATATCAGTTGCTGTCTATAATCATTACAAAAGGCTGATGCAGAAACAGGATGCAGATGATATTGAGATTGAGAAATCGAATATTATACTCGTGGGAGAAACAGGAACAGGGAAAACTCTTCTTGCAAGAACTGTGGCAAGAATGCTTCATGTTCCGTTTACAATAGTAGATGCAACGGTCCTCACAGAAGCCGGTTATGTCGGTGAGGATATTGAAAGTCTTCTTACACGCCTGCTCCAGAATGCAGATTATGATGTAAAGGCTGCAGAAAAAGGAATTGTCTTCATTGATGAGATCGACAAGATTGCACGAAAGGAAGGCGATAATCCATCAATAACCCGTGACGTATCGGGCGAGGGTGTTCAGCAGGGCCTTTTGAAGCTCCTGGAAGGATCGATAGTAAATGTGCCTCCCCAGGGTGGCCGGAAGCACCCGGAACAGAAAATGATCCCTGTGGATACCAAGAATATTCTGTTTATATGCGGAGGTGCATTTGTTGGCATTGAAAAAAAGATAGCCAAAAGGCTCAACACCCAGATTGTCGGTTATGGCGCTTCAAAAGTCAGGGAAAAAGTTGATAAGGATAACTTTCTCCCATATATTGCGCCCCAGGATCTGAGAGCTTACGGCCTTATCCCGGAGATAATAGGAAGACTTCCGGTGGTTACACATCTTGATCCTCTCGACAGGAAGACACTGAGGGCAATTCTCACTGAACCTAAAAATGCTCTTGTAAAGCAATATATCAAGCTGTTTAAAATGGATAATATTGACCTTACTTTTGCTGACGGGGTTCTTGATTTCATTGTTGATAAGGCCATTGAATTTAAGCTTGGCGCACGAGGTCTCAGATCAATATGCGAAGCCATTATGCTCGATGCAATGTTCGAAATGCCTTCAGTGGAGAAAGATGAGCTGATGATAACAGTCGATTATGCATCCCGGAAGCTGGAAAGAATTGACTTGAAGGTGCTGAAAGCATCCTGAAATAAATTCAATAGACAATAGGATCGCGGAGTGATTCCATCATTATTTTTTCCTCTCATAAATGACGTATGTATATGGAATCTCACTGTTATCTCCTGCTTTAAACTCCTCTTTTTCAATAACTTTCCAGGTTTTTCGATCTATTTTGGGGAAATAAGTGTCTGCAGGTGTCTTTTTATGAACATGAGTTATATAAAGCCTGTCGGCAAGCGGCATGAACTGCGTGTATATGCTCCCCCCTCCGATGATGAATATCTCCTCTTCATTTTCGCATTTAGCCAGTGCATCTTCAATAGAGTATGCTGTCACCGCATTGTTAAAAATCTCATGAGGAATATCCGTAATTACAACATTCTTTCGTCCTTGCAAAGGCTTCCCGGGTAACGACTCCCAGGTTCTCTTGCCCATAATCACGGTTTTGCCGTATGTGAGTTTTTTGAAACGCCTGAGATCTTCCGGGAGATGCCATAGCAGCTCATTGTTTTTCCCTATCCCAAGATCTTCAGAAACAGCGACTATTATTGAAATCATAAAAATGAAATTATACTGAAATTTCTCCTTTAATATTAGGATGAGAAACGTAGTTGACCAGTGTAAAATCCTCGAATCTGAATTTAAAAATATCGGTTACAGAAGGATTTATTATCATTCCGGGCAAAGGATATGGCTTACGCGTCATCTGCAATTTTACCTGTTCCAGATGGTTAAGATATATGTGGGCATCACCAAGTGTATGCACAAAATCGCCCGGCTTCAGCTCTGTGACATGAGCAACCATAAGCGTCAGAAGGGCATAAGATGCAATATTAAAAGGTATACCCAGAAAAATATCGCAGCTTCTCTGGTAAAGCTGGCAGGAGAGCTTTCCTCCTGCCACATAAAACTGAAACATGACATGGCACGGAGGAAGGGCCATTTTCTCAATCTCGCCCACATTCCATGCACTTACGATATGACGGCGCGAATCCGGCGAGTTTTTGATTGCACTGATTACGTTTGCCAGCTGGTCAATTTTCCTCTTCCCGTCAGCCGGCCATGACCGCCACTGATAACCATATACCGGTCCAAGGTTTCCATCCTTATCTGCCCATTCATTCCATATTCTTACTCCGTTATCATTGAGATATCTGATATTAGTATCACCTGAAATGAACCAGAGCAATTCATAAATAATGGATTTCAGATGAAGCTTTTTTGTTGTCAGCAAGGGGAAGCCTTCTTCAAGGTTATATCTCATCTGGTACCCGAATACACTTATCGTACCTGTACCTGTTCTGTCGCGCTTCGCGGTCCCGTTTTTAAGTACATGATCGAGAAGCTCAAGATACTGCCTCATCCTTATTTTCTTTTCTTCTTCCTCTTTTCAATCTCATCCCGTATTGTAGCAGCCCGTTCATAATCTTCTGTCTTCACCGCTTCATCAATCATTTTATAGAGCTCCTCATCGGAATATGTTGCATACTTGGGACTGGATTCAGCTATGGTTTCGGTTCCGTTTGCTGAAGACAATTCTGCATCAGACGGACTATTGGTCAACTGAGCCTTTTCAAGGATGTTCTCACTGATGTATATCGGACATCCGAACCTTAATGCTATTGCGACAGCGTCAGAGGTTCTGCTGTCAATAGTGTATTCCTTTTCACCATTGTTGCATACAAGCTTTGAAAAGAATACACCTTCTTCAAGCTTATGGATCACAACTTCAATGATTGTTATATCAAACTGATCAGCAATTTTCTTAATGAGATCGTGGGTCAGCGGCCGGGGTGGTTCAAGGTTTTCAAGCTTTATTACAATAGCCTGGGCTTCAAAGCCTCCGATAATGATTGGTATCCTTCGGTCTCCGTTTTCCTCTATCAATAAAAGCGCATAGGCTCCTGATTGAGTCTGACTGTAAGAAATGCCCATTACCTTAAGCTTTATTCTTTTCATATCAATGAGTTATGCGCCAATCAAATACATGAATAAGCCTTCTCCCTGACAAATATAAAGATAATAGAAGTATCTGTATGGTCAAAAAAACTTTTTTTTCAACACGCGGAATTCCCGGTCGCATCCGGTTTTATTTCATGATGGATTCCATGATCACACAGGCTTTTTCCGGACTTTCACATCATTCACTAAAAAATTGCATGCATTGGTTTGAAAATAATCTAAATTGTATATCTTTGCAGTCCGAAATTGAATAAAAACAATAA
>CAYNGW010000009.1:0-23782 GCA_964396955.1 uncultured Rikenellaceae bacterium
TGAATGAGGTTATGCTAGAGATCATAAGGAATAACCCTCCCCCCTCGCTGGAAGGCAAGAATAGCAGGGTTAAAGGTGTGACACAACTGCCGGCTTCTACTCCCTTATTTGCCTTTTTCTGCAACCTTCCGCAATATATTAAAGAGCCCTACATGCGGTTTATTGAAAACAGGATCAGGGAACGTTTTGATTTTACCGGAATACCGGTAAGGGTATTTTTCAGAAAAAAATAACCAAATTTGGTGTGGTTTTTGTACAAAAACAGGTTATATGCAGCATATCAGGCAAACGGTCAGGTTCTTAATTCCTGTGATAATTCTGGCGCTGTCAGGATCATGCAACAAGATCCAGCACCTGCCCCCTGAACCATATATTGAATACAGGAATTTTGCCGTCTTCGATACAATCGATATTCTCGGGAATTACTGCAAGGGAGGAAGGCTTAAATTCTATTTTGAAGACGGCGATGGTAACCTGGGACTTGAATCACCGGAAAATACAGGGCTTGATACAACAAATCTGTTCTTTACTCTTTACAGGAAAACAGACGGAGAAATGATACAAGTTCCTGAGAATGATCTGATGAAACCTTCATCATACAGAATACCATTTATGAAAAGAGAGGGTCAGAACAAGATCCTGAAAGGAACCATATCTGTCACTTTCATCTATCTGTTCTACATGCCGGAGAGCAATGATACTATCATGTATGAGTTTAACCTGAAGGACAGGGCTGAAAACTACAGCAATACAGCTATAACAACTGAGATTCCTTTATCCGTCAATGGTATTTATTGAAAGGGAATGAATTAAAACCTTATTCCGATAAGCAGAATATCATCTACCTGGTCATGAGTTCCTTTCCACTCATCATAGAACTTGGTAATAACCTCTTTCTGACCATCCATTGATAAATCTGCGACATCCTCAATGAGTTTCTTCAGTCTGGCTATTTTCATTTTTTTCCCGTCGACACCGCCAAACTGATCCGGAAGTCCGTCAGAGAACAGGTAGATCTTATCTCCTTGGCTCAGATAATATTCCTGGTCATCGAAGTATTTTTCAATAACTGATTCTCCTCCTACCGATGATCTGTTCCCTTTTATATAATAAGGTTCTCCGTCCAGGACTATTATTACGGGACGCATGGCAGATGCAAACCTGATATGTCTTGAGCTTATATTGAATTCACATATCACCAGGTCCATTCCGTCATTTGATACACCCAGCTCCACATTCTGGTTCAGGGTTGAAAAGATCTGTTTATCAAGCATGGTAAGCACCTGGGAGGGTTTTGAGATCCGCTGCCGTGAAACGATATCCTGCAGCAGGGTTGATCCTATCATTGACATAAAGGCACCCGGTACTCCATGGCCCGTGGAATCGGCGCAAACAAGTATGAACGTGTCATTATCAAACTTTTCGAACCAGTAAAAATCGCCGCTGACAATATCTCGTGGACGGAAAAAGATAAATGCATCTTTGAATGTCTCCTTCAGCTTGTTAAAATCAGGCAGGATGCTTGTCTGAATTCTTTTTGCATAATTGATACTGTCTGTAATTTCAATATTCTGAATTTCAATCTCAGTTTTCTGTTTCATCACAACGCTGGTTCTTGCCTCAAGTTCTTTTTCGAGATATACCTGGATTTTCTTCTGGGCTTTTTCCCTCTCCCTGACAATCAGGGTCATTATACCGGCTAATATTCCAAGTGACAACAGGATGAACCACCATGTCCTCCAGAAGGGCTTCTTGATGTATATTTCAAAAGTCAAAGGAGTATCATGTGATAACCTGCTTTCGTTCACCGAGATAAGATTGAACTGGTAACGGCCGTCACTCAGGGAATAGGTAGCATCTCTTTCAGTTGTTACTTTGGACCAGTTATTATCATAATTGACAAGCATTGTCTGGTAATAGACCTTTTCGGGATCGCTGAAATTAATCCCTACATAATTGACCCTTACGCTGTATCTCTTGCTGTACGGAAGTGAATATGAGGATCTGTATGGATATCTTATATCATTTATTGTAATATAATTCACATTGTTAAAAGGAGCCGTACTGATTTTTTTATCCTTCCGCCTGTCGTAGACTATCAGACCCTGAGTTGTTCCTATCAGAACCTTGCCTTCAGGTGATTCATACATTCCATCCGGATTACAGCTACCGCCACTTGCAAAATCAGTTCCGTAGGTCCGCATTATTCCGGTGTTCCTGTTGTATCTTGAAAAGCCCCGGTCATGACCCACCCATATTCTGTTGACGGAATCGGCGAGTATGCTGTAGCAATAATCTGATAACAGCAGATTGGATCTTGAAAAGGATCTTGCTGAATCACCATAAAATTCAAAAACACCGTTCCCTTTTGTTGCTGACCACAGATTCCCATCCCTGGTCTGACAGAATGATGATATCTCATTCATGGTTGTTCCGTACAGTATTGCCTTCCCTGGTGTGATCCCTGTTTCAGGATCTATCAGATACAGCCTGTCGGTTTTGGTGGCAACAGCTGCGCTTCCTCCCCTGGTCATGAAAAGCTGATTGATGCTGTTATGCGGCAAGCCATTATTTATATCATAAGGTTCTCTGTTTTTTTGCAACCCGGTTTGCCTGTCAAGGATGATCACGCCATTAAGAGTTCCCAGCCAGACATATTTCTTATCAACGACAATATCAGTCACATAATCTCTTCCTGAATCACCCGAGCGGTAAAATTGTCTGATGTTCCCTGAGGCATTCCTTACAAAAAGCCCTCCTCCCTTTGTCCCAATCCAGATATTTCGCTCATAATCAACAAAATATGATGATATTTCATTTTTCCCGGTTCTCTGCATCAGATCAGTGAAAGATTTTACCACGTTATTATTTATGTCAAAGAGGTAGAAACCGGTTGGTGTCCCAAGGAAATAATCATCATTAAGGTTGTTTGCATAGATTATGTTATTTGTTTCAGGAGTAGGTCCGGGTGAGTAAAAGCTGAAAGCATAGGAATCAAGCAGGGAAAGTCCGTCGCCGAATAATCCGAACCAGTAATTTCCCTCAATATCCTGAAATACCAGTTTTACATTGTCGCCGGGAAGACCTGAATCCTTATTGAAGTACCTGACGGATTTTATTGTTTTACCTTCAGCGGAGAGCAGGAGATGAAGTATTCCGGTCTCATAGGTTGATATCCAGAAATAATTATCCGAATCCTTGATTATTGACTGTATTGTAAGGTTATCGAGGTCAGGATGGTCGCTGAAGCGTGTCAGCATATCTCCATCTTCCGACAAAACAAGATGGAACAGTCCGTTGCCGTTTGTACCTATTATATAGCTGCCCCTGGTTTCCAACTCATGTATTGCTACAACGCCTGCATAGTCAAATCCCTCCACAGAACCGAGAACAGTTAATGATTCGTCATCAATTCTGCATTTCTGAATATTCTCCTGGGTACCTAATAATAAATCACCTGATTGGGTAAAAGATGCGGAGAAGAGAACAAGATCGCGGGGGATTTCATAAGTCTTTACTTTGTCAGGCTGTTCCGGATCTACCCTGAAAATTGATACACCCTTCGGAACTATATAAATGAATCCTCCCGGTCCCTCGAGCAAAGTGCTTATTTCCCTGGTATTGGTTATATCAAGTGATTTCAGATTGTTCTCCACAGTGTAATATACCGATCCGTCATTGCAACCAAACCAGAGAGTACCGGCAGCGTCCCTGAGGCTTGCTGTCGGATAGCGTCCAAGTGCAGAATCGGGAAATATTATATCATAAAAGTCGAAACCGTCAAACTTTGCTAATCCTGTTCCGGTACCAACCCAGAGATACCCGTTATTGTCCTGATTCAGCGTATAGATAAAACCATTGGGGATATTGCTGTCTGTTCCATAGTTCTTAAACCTGTAAGTCTGACCATAGCTCAGGCATGAAAATAAAAATAAGCACCCGATGGTGATTAGAATCTCCCTGTTGGATCTGAATCTCATATTTCGGTTTCAGGTTATTATTTAGGCTTTGCTTTCCTGACTACTATGCTTGTCTGGTAAACCGGTACTCCGCCTATCGGCGAGCTGAAGAACTGCAAGGCATCTCCTCTCTGGTTTTCAAGGGTAACCACAACATTATTGTTTTTTACCAGTTCTCCCTGTCTTTTATGAAACTGAAAGTCGAGGGAGGATCCTACCTCAGGAGGCTCTATTGCTATTCTTGAATCAGCCCAGTAATCTTCATTGGATATAGGGGCATCAATACCCTGTTTATATCTTGATACGATGAGGATGTGTCCATCATTATCCCAGTCAAAATTTCTCAGCCTTATATATATCACACCTGTATCCACATACGGATAAATATGTGCAACGCTTCTGAAATCATTCCACATCCTGAATGTATATTCATAGGTAAAAGCGTTAGCGCCTTCAATCGGAATATTGTTATTTGGATCACGGCTCAGAAAAAAGCGGTACAGATTGCCATCATCCCCGCTTATTCCTTCACATACGATCTTGAATATATAACCCCATTTTGCATTGAAATCACCTGCGGTGGGATTGAATGGTCCGAAAGTAAAATATCTGTTATCATACCTGGGTTCTCCGCCAAAAACTCTTGAAGCCAACAAGTTACCGCCCTTATAATTAGCAGTGTTCTCAAGTCCTTTTGATTCTTCATTTCTGTCAGGATCAACCCCCTGCCCTCCATAAACCGAAAAAAGGCTTCTTGTATTGAATTCTCCCTGTATTTCATCATGCTCTCCTCCCACATCCGGATCAAATACCCTGATATAAAACTGTTGGGTAAAATCCCTCGGGATGGCAAAAAACCAGACGCTGTAAAAATCATCGTCTCCCCATGAAGTCTCACCCTGTTTCCCGAAAGTGACAAGGAATGTGATATTTTCATCTTTACCCGGAACCGGCTGCCCGTACAATCCTGTGTTATGCAATAATAATGACAGGCAGACAGAAAGGATCAGAGCATATATCTTTTTATCAAGTTTCATCAAACTCCAAAATTAGCATTTTCAATTGCCGGGTCATTGCATTATGATAATATTTTTACAAACGCAAGCTTCCCGCACAATTCCTCCCGGTTCCGGTACAGTTGATACTATCAGCTGAATGTTATAGGTCCCGGGTCTTAAATATGTCTTATCAACTTCCTTGCCAGTTGCAATTGTTTCATCTCCGAAATTCCAGTAATACCTGTCAATATTCCATCCCGGCATGTTTGTACTGTCGGCGCTGAACCTTAACCTCTGGCTGATAGCGCCCTGATCAGGCGATGAGATGTATGGCTGTTCAACATCTGTAACCACCAGATTATAGGTCTTTTCATTGTACATAACCTCCTTGGTTATAAGGTTTACCACATCAAGCTGTACAAGGTACTGGCCCGGTCCCTGATAGCAATGCTCGACAGTTGCACCTATACCTCTTTCGCCGTCTCCGAATTTCCATTCATAACGGAAAGGAAGAGTATCCCATTTTACTGCATTCTCCTCAAGAAATTCGTAGCAGTAATTGTTTTCAATAAGGGTGTCACAGGATGATTTCCTGATTATCGTTGATGCAAAATGATAGATATCATCGCTTCTGCCGCGGTTTGATGAGAAATAGCCTGTCTGCAGGTTTTCATCAGCCACGAAGGCAAAATCATCAGATGACGAGTTTATCGGTTCCGGCAACAGCGAAGGCACATCCCAGCTTCCCAATGTCAGCATTGTGTAATAAACATCCATGCGTCCTTTTCCACTGGGTCGGTTTGATGAAAAATACAGCCTCCCCGAGGGATGCATGAAAGGATAGTTCTCTGAAGCTGATGAATTGACTTTTGGGCCAAGGTTTACCGGCGTGCTCCACTGCCCGTTAATCCACTCGCAGTAGTAAAGATCTGATCCCCCCTGCCCTCCGGGCATGTCGGAAGCAAAAAAGAAAAACTTCCCGTCTTTGCTGACTGACGGATGTCCTGTTTCGTATTGTATATTATTATATGGAAACGGCCTGATTGAAACAAGGTTTGTTCCTGAAAGATCTGCAATAAATATTCCGCTGTGGTTTTTAAAGTTCTTTTTCTTTGTCACCTTGCCTGTCTCAACTTCACTCGTGAAATAGACTGTATTGCCATCCGGGGAGAAACATAAAGGCCCGTTATTAAAGAGCAGGCTTCTTTCGCTTTTTATTTCTTCAGGCTTCCTCCAGTCTGAAGTGTCTTTTCTTTCAACAATGAAAATATTGTAAAGCCTGCGACCCTCAAATGATGTCCTGCTCCTGATCCCTGTTGTGCGGCGGTCAGAGCAGAAGACGATGCCTTCATTTACAATCACCGGTGAGATCTCACTGTAGGGCCCGGAACTGAAAGGCATCCTTTTAACCTGGAATACAGAAGGCTGCTGAGCCTGGGATATTGCCTGCGCCAGAAACAGAATCAAAATTGCAGTATAGAGGTTCTTCTTCAGCATAGATTTAAAAATACCGTGGATTTGCTGCACTTACCTTCGATCCGAACTCATATCTTAAAATAAACTCAGTTGACCCTTTTGAGTAGGAATTCATCCTGCCTGCAGGGTAATCATATGACAAACCTATCATAAGCTGGGGAGTTGGCTGGACCTGTATGATACCGACAATCACTTCTTCAGTGGTTCGCCATGATGCTCCTGCCCAAACGAGGTCGGCTATAATAAAATTGCCGTTTATATCAAGCTGGTTAAGCTTCTTGGATTGCTGGAGTGAGTAATCAACCAGTACCGAAGGTTTGAATTTGAAAGCAGGTGAAAATGTTATCAGGCCTCCGGCCGAAATGATGAAATCATATTCACTGAATGAATGATACGCCTGGGTTGATCCCTGGTCGGTTCTCTTATAGCTGAGGAATGACGGGACTGAAAACCCTGCATAGAATCTTTTGCCGAAATAATACGTTCCTGCTCCGGCATTGGGCAGGACGTATGTTTTTTCATCTGATGTAAAAACAGGATCACCGGCATTTGAGAGCAGCAACCCGGTATAATCGGTATTTGAGAGGTCGGCACCTGCTTTTAATCCGAATGAGAGCTTCCCCTTACCAATCCTAATATGATATGCATAAACAGCAAAGATACTTGATGATTTTGTTGCGCCATACTGCATGAACTGTGCATTCAGTCCCAGCGCCACTCTCTCATTTTTCATCGGTGCATGAAGAGTTGCCGACTGAAGAACCGGCGCGCCGGGTATTCCCATCCATTGCATCCTGTATGATAACAAAATGCTGAGCGCTTCACGCGAGCCTGCATAAGCGGGATTGATCACAAGCCCGTTCTGAAGGTACTGGCTGTAAACAGGATAACCCAGGCTTATCCTTGATGAATCCGGCACCTGTCCGTAAGATCTGAAGGAGATCATCAGCAATAAAATAACTACTATGTTTTTCAGCCTGGTCATCTTATTCTATTCCGTCAAATAAGCCTTAATATCTTTTAAGTATTATAAATCCGCTCTCTTTGAAAACAGATTCACTTGAAACAATTTTCAGAATATAGTAGTATGTGCCTTCAGGCATCTCTATTCCATTTGAGTTTCTTCCATCCCAGTTTCTCCATTCTTTGTTATCTCTGTTTGTAGTATGGAAGACTTCTGTTCCTGCACTGTTCACTATCGTCAGTTCAGCCACCTGGTTTGGAAGATCCAGGCCGCTGATGATAAATGTGTTGTTATAGTTCTCAGGATCATTATTGGGAGAGAACCCCTCAGGTATGAACATATCATAGATGTCAACATTGATCAGTGCTTCACGGATGCATGTTCCGTTTGTAACAGTCCACATGTACGTATTCAGGCCTTTTGACATACCCCTTACAAATGTCGAATTTTCACTGGTGTCATCAAAGGAACCTGTGCCTCCGGTCACACTCCATTCTCCTGTTTCGAAAGATTCTATCGGATATGCGTTTAGTTCCATTTTATAATCAAAAGAATAGAGCGTTGTATCACATCCGGCACTGATATTATCGATACGGTTCCAGAATTTGATTTTCACAGAGTCCTTTGCCTCACACTGCCAGTTTATTTCCTTCCAGTAAAACTTGTATTCCCTGTATGCATCAGTGAACGATGAATCAATTCTTATACTGGTTGCCGGGTCGGTAAGAACCGATTCAACCACTTCTGACGGGAATATCCATGTCCCGGTTCCATCGCTCGGAATAGCTGCAAGAGTATATTCGGGTCCGCATATCTCGTCATCAGTACCGGCTTCCGCCACAGGAACCCTGTACACATCTGCCTTTCTTGTTCCGGTCAGCGATGTTGCAATACAGTTATTCTGGTCCTCAACCGAAACCAGTGAATAGCTGAATGTTGACATGCCGGCTGTCGGCACAGGAATAGCTTTAAGCGTGGTATCTGAAGCTGCTATGTTATCCACCGTGACTTCAGTCGAATTCTCCTTATAAACAACCTTCCATTTTGAAGCACCGGTAAGACTGACATCCAACAGCACTTTTGATCCTCCGCATATCGTCGTATCGGTAACCGATGTTATCTCTCCGGTTGGCAGAGGATTGATGCCAATGTGCAATATCTCCGATGTGTTGATACAACAATCATACGGACCTGAAAGGATGATGCGCCTGTATTTCATCGGACTGGTCAGAGATGGCGGTGAATAGTTCTGCTCACTGCTTACCCCGGTTGCTGTCAGCCAGCTTACTCCGTCGGTGCTCTCTTCCCATTCCCATGTCGGTGTCCCTCCTGCTCCGCCTGCAAGAGCAGTGCCGGTTATCTGGGCAGGCGTTGTTCCGTAACAGATTGTCTGGTCGCTTAAAATAACATTATTTGTTATGACAGGAAGAATAATGACCCTGATGGTATTGCTTTCAGAAGAGCATTTCCCCGAGATCGTTCTCCTCCTGAACCATGTGGTGTCAGTGAGGGCATCAGGCTGGTAATCAGTACCGGTTGCCGGGGCTGTTATATCCGTAAATGTGCTGTTGTTTGTGGAATATGACCATTGATAGGCGTAATCACCCGGGATATCAGTACCGCCTGCCGGAACGCTTCCCTTTATCTTGTTTGGGACCGCCCCGCTGCAGATTGTAGTATCGCTTCCCGATGCGGAAATCAGCGATGCAAAATTATTTGTGATCGGTTTATGGACATTGATAACGAGTATTTTGCTGGTATCGGCACATTTTGAAGAATTGACTATCCTTCTGTACCAGGTAGTATCTGTAAGGGTATCAGGCTGGTAGTCACGACTGGTAGCGGCTGTCAGATTCGTAAATGTGTCGTTGTCTGTTGAAGATAACCACTGGTAAGTATAAACGAGGGATCCTTTTTCAGGATCGCTCCCGTCGAAAGGAGGCGGAATTGAACCGGAACAGATCGTCGTATCTTTTGAGATTGTGTTGTTCTCAATATAATGATGCCTGGTCATCAGTATCGGAGAGCTGTTGCTCCTGCAAACGCTGTCAGGCCCGGAAAATACCACTCTCCTGTAATATCTCTGTTCTGTGACGGCAAAGGTTGATGTATCGGGTGTGTATGTTGTTCCGGTATTTACATTTGGCGAGCTGGTCCACGTTACTGATGCCGTGCTGTCCTGCCAGAGATAGACATAACTGCCTGATCCTCCGCCTGGTGTAGTTGCTCCCAGGGTGTTAAACAGCTGTCCTTCGCAAATGACTGAATCGGGGCGGTCAGTGACATTTGCTGTTATAGAAGGCAATACTGTAATAGTGACGGTGGCACTCTGATCTATGCAACGGCCTGAAGTAACCACGCGTTTATAGTACGTTGTATCTGTCAGTGCAGCCGGATCATAGGATGCAAGATCAGATGTTCCTGAAGGAGTTGAAGGGCTCGACCAGTCGGTATCATTACTGTTCTGGATCCACTGGTACCGGTATATCCCGTTCCCTTTCGACGGACCTGTATTCAGCGGGATAAGACTGAGCGGATCCTGGTTGTAGCATATTGTTGTGTCCTTCCCGACAAGGTTGCCTGTAATTGCCGGCTGAACAAATATTTTTACCCATTTGCTTGTATCAGTAATAACCAGCGGGGTTGCACCAGTATCAGTTACAACCCTCCTGATCCAGACAGTATCTGCCTCCGTTACAGTTGGTGTATAATCCTTAAGGATTGCTCCCGCAATTGTGGATGCGGGTCCTGAAAGATCATAGCTCTTCTGCCATAAATATATAAACGGACCTGTGCCTGCAGGATTTGTACCAGTAATGGGTGGAGGAATAACATTGGAGCATATGGAATCGACCTGATTTCCGGTGACCGCAGAACGGATTGAATTGAAAAGGAATCCGTTCAGGAGAGGGGTGAACTTTGTTGAATCGGTACCAGCAAAACCATTGAGTCCTGTTGAGGTACCAGATCTTGTACCACCGGTTCCTCCTAAAACTGTCTTTGTTACGTTCGAAGGAATAGTAACATTGCTGGTATTGATATAACCGCCGCCGCCGCCACCGCCTTCTCCCGAATTTCCGGCATTATTTCCTCCTTTTCCGCCTTTGGCTGAGATAGTTACAGTAGATGTGGCAGTATTAACCGAGTAACTCTGAAGGTACAGGGCAATTGTTCCTCCGCCTCCGCCGCCGCCTGCCCCGGCAGTGCCGCTTGCCGTACCGGGGAATGCGCCATCAGCAAGAATGCTGTGTCCGTTACCCATCAAAGTATCACAGATTAAAAATATTATTCCTCCGCCGTTACCTCCGGGAACCGAAGTCCCGCCAGATTGATATGTTGATCCGCCGCCGCCGCCGCCAAGGAAAAAACCTCCTTTAAGAAGGGTTAGCATAACTGACTTCCCTTCCATACCTCCGGAGGCATTAGGAACACATAAATTGTTTTCACGACCTCCTTTGCCTCCTGCGCCATAGTTTGATCCTCCTCCACCACCTGAAAATCTTCCATTGCCGCCTCCGCCACCGTTAAAATTGGCTCCCTTGCCTTTGACAAAACCGGGATAAACAGGCAGATATGGCGGACCGTCGTATTTATTGACTTTTACAGCCAGCCCTTCACCTTTATTTCCCGAACTGTCGGTGCCTGCAGAATAATAAAATTTATCCCACTTAAGATCTGTTGAAATACAAATGCCCTGACCTTCTGTTATTTCTCCTCCTTTCAGACCCTTGCCGGTGACATCAATATCTGCATTCAGCGAGAGGGTTCTTCCGATAATTGCCGCGAGTATTCCGCCTGTTTTTTTAGTGCTATCCCAGGGCTGGCACGTAAGCTGGCCGTCAACAACAGCATAGTTATAGGAAGGAACTTTAATCAGCTGAACATCGCTGGTAACATCCATCGATGTATTAACAATGTCAGCCATAAATTCAACCCTGTTTGTGCCATCATCAAGCAAGGAGATAGTCAGGAACTCATACTTGCCAGGCTGTCCGTACATAATTTGTCCGGTACCCAAGGTATCGATCCTGACTCCTTTCATCTGCATCAGCAGGACAGTGTCTCCAACAGCAAACTTGCCAAACTGGATTTCATCATTTATAATGACATTATCGGCCCCGATGGAGTTTACCCTTGCATACTCATTTATAGTGTCGTGTATCCTGGTCTGTGAATATACAGGCTTAACGAAACTTGTTATTGCTAACAAGCTCAATATTAACAACTTAACATTGCCAGAAAACCTTCCTTTCATTCAAGCCTGAAATGAACCGCTAATATAACCAAATAATTGTATTTTTCAACTGGCTTTGGTCACACTGACAGCGACTCTCCCGGTTTCTCAACAGTGTACATCAGGGGGAACTCAATGAAGAATGTTGTCCCCTTATCTGCCTCTGATTCAAACCATACTCTGCCCCGGGCTCCTTCAACATATTTCTTAACGATCGAAAGTCCGAGACCCGTCCCCGATGACTTTGTTGTGAAGTTCGGTGTGAAGAGCTTTTTCTGCAATGGTTCCGGGATTCCTGTTCCATTGTCTTCAACCGCTGCAAGAACCTTGTCGCCGCGCATTTCAAGTGACACTTTGATGAGTCCTTTCCTGCCCTGTGGAATTGCCTGGATGCTGTTCTTGAAAAGATTCGAGAAGATGCCGTTAAGCTGTTCCTTGTCGGCATAAATAAAAACCTTGCTCTCGTGAGGCCAGCGTACCCAGAATGTGACATTGGCAGTATTCCTGAAAAGCTCGAGTGTTATCTGTATCTGTTCAAGCAGATTGACCAGTCCGGGAGTTGTTCCGGGCATCTTTGCAAATGCCGAAAAAGCAGATGCTATGGATGATAGATTATCAATCAGCTCTATCTGGTTCTTTGTGAATCCTTCAAGCTTCCTGTCAAAATTTGGCACGTTATCTTTCCATGATTTAAGCAGCTGCTGAACATTAAGCTTCATTGGAGTGAGCGGGTTTTTAATCTCATGTGCGATCTGTTTTGCCATCTCCCTCCATGCATATTCCCTCTCTGAATTGGCAAGCTTTTCAGCGCTTTCATCAAGCTCATCCACCATCCTGTTATATTGTTTCACCAGTTCACCTATCTCATCGCTGTTCCTGTATGTCAGATGTTCGCTTTTCTTCCCCAGCTCCACTGAAGCCAGCCCCTCACCCAGCATTGCCAGTGGTGATGTCAGCCTGTCGCTTATGAACACTGCAACGATCATTGTAATCAGTATAAGAAGCAGGGCGAAATTAATAACAGCAACTACCAGGTTTGATATTTCCCGGGCAAGAAGGCTCTGCATCCTGAAATAAGGAAGATTCAGATAAGCCATCAGTTTGTTCTCAACATTGTAGAATGGAACATAAACCGAAAGGTAATCCATTCGTCCTACTTTCTCTGTTTGTATATACTCGCTCCTGGTCAGAGTACCCATATTAATAAGCGCCATGATGTTCATTCTCCTGCTTGTCAGGTTACGGTAATATATTTCCTCTCTCGATGTTGCCATCAGGTGCCCGTTCAGATCATAAATGTTTATATCTGTATTGAATATGTTTGAAAGCTCCACAAGAAGCTCATTCAGTGATGCATCTCTATCATTTCTCCAGTCATTTGAAAGATTTCTTTCTTCAGCCACGCTGTTATCAAGTTCAATATAAATTGAATTGAGCTTCTCCCTTATCGTATCATAGTGCTTTGCCTTGAATTCATTTATGGTCAGAGAGGTCACTACCACTCCTATCAGGATAAAAGAGAAAAGGAGTATTCCTATGAAGGATAACTGGAGCTTCTGTCTGAAATTCAGGTTTCTGAGTTTTTTTAAATCAGGTCTGCGTAAAAAAAGAAGAATCAGATTCGTGAACAGCAGGATAAAGGTGAAGAGATATGCAAATGATACCAGCATATCTCCGGTTGTCAGCCTTTTTCTGCTTATGATAACTGTAGTATTGCCGTTCTTATAAAGGACATGCTTATAACTCCCGGCATTGAAGTACCTGTAATCATTGTTCTTGTCAATATAATCATCATCTTCCTTGTTGTAAGCGAATTCACCGGAGTTAAGGACAATCCTGCCGTTGATGTACTTTGCGAATGAGTGATCCTTCAGACCTGTATATCCGCGGAATTTCCTGTCAAGAAGCAATTCGGAATACCCTGACTGGAAAATAGTGACATTATTGTACAATTCTATGAATAATCCGTTTGTCACTCCGTGTCCGGTCTCAAAAAGAAGCTTCCCTATATAATAGGCCCTCCCCCCCTGGTAATCAATAAAATAGAAATCTGTACCTGTCAGCTGGTGTCCATATTTTTTTGTCCTGCCATAGAAGAATTCAAAACAGTTTACGAGGTTGTCCTCACCAGGTCCTATTCTCAGGGGTCCGTCATTTTTACAGAGGATGATATTTATATTAAAATTTCCCCAGTATCCGGTAAAGTATTTTTCCTGCAGGTAGATTATTACCGAGTTTACGTCTTTCTGGATCTTGCTGATGTCGTTTTGTGCGAATATATCAGTCTTCATCATTCCTTCAAGAATGGTATCACTCGTAATAACCGGCCACATATCGAGAAGAAGATGCTCGGCTTCCGGATCGTTCTCTGTTGAAAAGGATAAAGCCTGTATCTTCAGATTTTCAGTGTTCTTTTTCTCGGAAAAAACAGTGATCATGTACAGCGAATAAAGGCCAAGAAGTATTGAAAATAAAACTGTTATATTGAGGTCACCTGTCTTTTTTCTTTCTGTGATCAGTATCAGCAAAATCAGCCCGGAATAAAAGAGTGCAATCACCAGCAATGAAAAAGGATCTCTGAAAAATAAGATGACCGGAACAATCAGTGAAATAATAAAAGGAGGGACAAATCTTCCCGTTCCGGCATCATTACAGATCCTGATTATCTTAAGAACCAGAAAAAAAGGCACCAGTGAAAATAAAATTATGCTGCAGTAACCTGCTGCACTATTAAATGTCAGGTTAGAAATCCTGTATGTCTCAAAGCTTATGTTTGAGTCTAAGACCAGATGAATGAAAAGATAATGGAGAACACCTGAAAAAAGTGCCGCGGTAAAAAAGAAAAAGCTCATTACCATAAAACTCTTCAGCTTGTTTTCCTTGCTTACATGTTCCCGGGGCAGGTACTTATAGAAATAAAATGAAAAAACCGCACTAAGTATACCTAACAGAAGAAGGTGACCCAGAGAAGGAATTAGTTCGTTAAGTGAAAAGTTGTAGGAAGAGAAAAGTTCTGTTCGGAATATTACCTCAGGTTTTTTTGCAAAAAGTACTGATAAATAAAGAAGGGCGAATAAAGCAAGTGATGTAATAAGACCCGGAATATTCATTCCCTTGTCAGCCATTATTTTAACCAGTTCCAGCACCAGTAATACCAGGATCACAAAAAGCAAGGACCAGAATATTATGGGTACAACAATCAGAGGAGTGTTGCTTTTTATTGCAGGAAATTGAAGTGAAAACAGAAAATCACCGGCCGGGTTGTGAATATTATACTCTGAATTGCCCTTTACAGTTGTAAAGCCTGCATCTTCAGGTATTTTGAAGTCCTTTTCGAAACCATTCCTGATTATATCGTTTTCAAAACCATAGTCAGTTCTCACCCTGAGCAATCCTACGATCATCTCATTCCCTGCCTGGATTGTCATGGGAAGGAACCAGCCATTCTGTATGAAAATTATAGATTTGGCATACAGAGAGTCATCCTGTATCTCCCTGGGTACATCAAATCCATTATCCGACCAGTAAATAAGCTTGTTATCAATGTACTCAAGTATGGTAATGCTGTTTCCTCCGGCAAGCATAAAAAGATTTTTCTCTGACAATGATCCATGGGGCTCTCCACTTGCGAGTATTAGTTTCAGGTCGTTCAGACATCCCTCCATTACCTTTTCTTTCTCTGAAAGGATTTTATTAAATCTCCTTGTCCTGAAATGATATTCAAAATCACTGAAATATATTGATTCCGAGATTATTGCACCCGTCAGGAGGATGACAGCAGAAATACAAAGAAATAATCTGCGCCTGTTCTTATTCATACCTGCAAATTATATTCTATTCATGATGATATGGCTCACCTTTTATAATTGTAAATGCCCTGTAAAGCTGTTCCAGGAACACCAGCCTGACAAGCTGATGCGGGAAAGTCATCCTGGAGAGCGACAGCCTGAAATCAGCCCTGCTGTATACCTCATCCGACAATCCCCATGGACCTCCGATCACGAACAGGACTCTTTTTCCGGTCATCATTAGCCGCTTACGGATCCAGTCAGCAAGCTCAACAGTCCTTAATTCCTTTCCTCTCTCATCAAGCAGAACAACGAAATCATCCTTGCCAACCGACTGCAATATCTTCTTCCCCGCCCTTATCTTCTGCTCCGTGGCTGACATATTGCGCGTATTTTTTATATCAGGAACTGTAATTATTTCGAATCCTGAATATTTTCTGATGCGCGCAGAATATATATCAACTCCTTCAGCAACATGCTTGTCCGTTGTCTTGCCCGTCTGCAATAATGCAATCTTCATAAATATTGGCGCGACTTTTGTGTATCAGTCGAAGCACACTTTACCTGCAAAAGTATAATTAATAACGCGGCCATGCAATTATAATTATATTGATCAGGCAGAACTGGTTTTCTTAAATGAAATTAGTTAAATTTGTGATGTAAAGAATTTTAAAGTCGGAAAAAATTTGGATCAGATGCAGTTCGTTAATATTGTTCCGGTAATAATTATTGTACTCAGCACCCTTGTCTTCAATGATCAGGACCAGACAAAGATCCCTGATGGGATTTCCATTGCATTCAAGGCAGGTAATGCAGCCGAGTTATCAAAATATATGAACTCAACAGTCGGAGTGCTGCTTCTTGATAAGGAAGATTTTTATAAAAAGAATATTGCTGAGGCTATTTTGAGCGATTTCTTTAACACTTATAAAACCAAAGATTTTATCATCCGTCACCAGGGAGCCAAGAGCGATGCACAATATGCCATTGGCATTCTTAAAACAGAGAAAGGTGATTTCAGGGTCTATTTCCTGCTTAAGAAAGTAGACTCTGAGCTTCTTATTCATACGATTCGTATCGAAGCTGAAAATGGAAAATAGAGTTCTCAGGGAATTTATTTTAAGGAGCGTGGGAGAAGACCTGGGGGATGGCGATCATTCCTCTCTTGCCTGTATTCCCTGGGAATCAACAGGCAAAGCCCGGCTCCTGATCAAGGAAGAGGGAATAATTGCAGGGGTTGATGTTGCCTTCAAAGCTTTCACGGCTATTGATGAAAGTCTTGTATGCGACGTAATTATAAAGGACGGCAGCAAGGTTAAATCCGGTGATATCGTATTCTACATATCAGGACGGCAGCAGTCAATTCTTAAAGCTGAACGCCTGGTGCTCAACATTATGCAAAGGATGAGCGGAATAGCAACAAGCACAAATCAGTATGTGACCCGTATAACCGGCCTGAAGGCAAAAATACTTGATACACGCAAAACGACTCCCGGCCTGAGATTCCTTGAAAAGGAGGCCGTAAGGATAGGGGGAGGGCTGAACCACAGAATGGGATTATTTGATATGATAATGCTTAAGGATAATCATATCATTTATGCCGGAGGTATTGAGCAGGCTATCAAAAAAACCAGGGAATACCTTAAGAAGAACAACCGGAAGCTGAAAATTGAAATAGAAGCCAGAAACCTTGACGATGTCAATAAGATCCTTTCAGTCGGAGGAGTTAACCGCATCATGCTTGACAACTTCAGTATTGAGGATACCCGCACAGCGGTACAGCTTATCGGAGACAGGTATGAAATTGAATCATCAGGCGGCATTACACAAGAAACTGTAAGAGCTTATGCGGAATGCGGCGTTGATTTTATATCCGTAGGGGCCCTCACACATCATATTAAAAGCCTCGATATGAGCCTTAAAGCCGTCTAGCCTATGCAATTTTTAAAAGGGATAAACGGGAAGGAAAGGCTCAGAAGACTGGTTCTTCCCGGTTTTAACGGCGTCCCAATAAGTCATGTTTTCAGATTTGTTTTAAAAGGCTTCCGGAAAGGAGTACTGGTGACAAGGGCCTCCTCCATTGCCTTTAACCTGCTCATGGCTTTGCTCCCGGCATCAATTTTCATTTTTACTCTTATCCCTTTTATCCCTATACCAAATTTTCAGAATGAGCTCATCGAGCTGTTTGAGAATATGCTTCCCCTCAATGCATTCAACTTTCTCGAAACGACTATCATAGACATTGTAACAAAAAAAAGCGGGGGACTTCTTTTTACAATGTTTATCGCTACAATAATTTTTTCCACAAACGGAATCCATGCAATTATTCATGCCTTTGTTGTATCCGCTCATACTTTTCAATCCAGGTCATGGATACATCAGCGTAAAATTTCCATTATGCTTCTCCTTATTGTTGTGATGATGATCGCCCTTGCAGGCTTTCTTGTTATATTCGGGAAGATGGTTACCAACTACCTTGTGGAGATAGGCGTACTTGAGAAGAGCCTTGTTATCAGTATAATAATCTTTATTAAATGGATCCTCGTCATCGTGTTGCTTTTCCTGGCAATATCATTTCTTTATTATCTCGCACCTGCCAGGAGAAGTGATTTCAGGTTCATATCACCGGGATCAACCCTAGCCACAATATTATTTATTATAACATCACTGGGATTTTCTGCCTACGTGAACAATTTCGGGCAATACAACAAGCTGTATGGATGGATAGGCACTCTGATGATTATTCTCATCTGGCTCTACCTTAACTCAATAGCCCTGCTTATAGGTTTTGAACTGAATGTAAGCATTAAGGATGCCCGGGAGGAGAATGAGGAAAGGAACCGTACTGTCAGCTGCAATGAAGAAACTGTCTGACAAGATTAGTTGTGTCGGCAGAATTTGCATCCTTTATCTCACCTGCCGGGTGATGTCATTTGACTTTTTGACAGATTTTTGATTATTTTTGGAGCAGCTAAAATGCTGCCGATGAACAGATGGATAAAATTCGTCCTTTTGCTTTTCCTTATCGGATGCAGGGGAGAGGAAGATAATTCGTATCTCACACCTGAAAAAGCAAGAGAATATTTCAGTAAAATTGAGGAAGCCTGTAACAGGGACGATGGCAAACTCTGGGGAAAGAATCTCTATGGCCCGATAATGCTCGTTGACCGGACATCCAGGAAAATCACTGCAAACCAATCTGACAGTGAAGGTATCCTGAAGGAGAAAGATGGCATCTATACAGGCTTATACCCGAAGGAGCTTATAATAAACAATATTCCTGTCATATTCGGAGGAACTCTTTTTGCCCTCGTTCCCCTGCCCGGTGAAGAGGATGCATTCAGGATTATTTCACGCTCAATTCACAGTCTTTTCCATTGTTTTCAGGAGTCGGCTGGTTACACATCATCGGGTTTCAATATCAGTATCATGGATGAAAAGAATTCCAGGCTCTGGATCAAGCTCGAATGGAAAGCCCTCCGTAAAGCTATTTATGCAGAGGGTTCAGAAAAGAATATTGCCTTAAGAGATGCATTGATCTTCAGGGGATCCAACCGCGAGAGCTATCAGAACTATGCCTCCGATGAGACCAGGTTTGAGAATTATGAGGGGCTTGCCACTTTTACCTATATCATGCTTTCTACTGATTCTCCCGAAGAATTCAGTGACAGATTGTTCGAATACCTCGACCGGATTTATTCATTCCCCTCCTATGCAAGGTCATACGGATTCATCCATGGAGCATTATATGCTACTCTGCTCTATCAGAAAGGATTTGATTTTTCAACTCTTCGTTCTGAAAACAGAGACCTTGGGGATACCGTAAAAGAGCTTTATCAGATCCAGCTTCCTGAAGTTTGCCGCGATGTGGCCGGAAGCCTTGCCCTGAATTATGATGTTGAGAAAATAGTTGAAGAGGAAGCCGAAAGGGACAGGCAAATAAGGGAAAGGATCCAAAGGCGGACTGGTACTTTTCTTGAAAAACCCGTAGTTTTCCTGGAGCTCGAAAGTCCGTATTTTGACTTTGAACCTGAAGATATTCACCCAATGGACACACTGGGTACAATATACGCCAGAATACGGGTTTCTGATAACTGGGGTAAGCTGACTGTCGATAAGGGAGGCTGTCTTGTATCAAATAATTTCAGATATCTCCGCATTTCAGCCAAAGGATTCAAAGAGGATAAAAACCGTATTGAAGGTGAAGGCTGGCTCCTGATCCTGAATGATAACTGGGAACTTGTACTGGCAGATCAGAATTATTTTGTAAGAAAAGTGATGCCGTAAGAACCCCCGTCCCGCCAGGGCGGGACTGCCCCCTGAAGGGGGAGTGGGGGGTCATTCCAGTTCTTTCTTCCTCTCCTCCAGCGATCTGATTTTCGACTCCGTATCACTTTTTTTCTTCCTTTCCATTTCAAGTACAGTGGCTGGAGCATTCTGAACAAAGCGCTCATTATCAAGCTTTTTCATGATTGAAGCAAGGAATCCCCTTAAATAAACAAGATCTTCCTTTATCTTCTTTAATTCTCCTTTTTTATCAGCCTTATCACCAAGAGGTATGAAGAATTCATTTGTATGCACCATAAATGATACGGACCCTCCGGGTTTTTTATCAATGAATTTAATTTCGGATAAATTGCATAATTTGATAACTACAGGCAGGAATTCCAGGTCAAAGACCTTTTTGTCAGCCTTTATACAGAGCATAAGCTTTTCTTTATTTGGCAGATCTTTCTCTTTTCTGACAGTTCTTATGCTGCTGACAGTTTCTTTTATTATTTCGAACCTGTTTATCACCTCTTTTTTGCATCTTTTTGATTCAGGCATCCTGCTTATCATAAGGCTTTCTCCTTCCTTCCTGTCACCAAGCATCTGCCATATTTCCTCCGTGATGAAAGGCATGAAAGGATGCAGGAGCCTGAGGAGGCTGTCGAAAAAACCGGTTGTTGCTTCAAGCGTCTTCTTATCGATAGGCTTTTCAAACTCTGGCTTTATTATTTCCAGATACCATCCTGAAAACTCATCCCAGAAGAGCTTATAAACCGTCATCAGGGCTTCTGATATGCGGAATCTCCTGAAGTTCAGGTCAATCTCAGCAATAGCTTTTTTCAAAACCTCATTCATCCATGAAACAGCAACTTTTGAGGATTCCGGCTGATCCGGACTTGCATCAGCTTTCCATCCTTTCACCAGCCTGAAGGCATTCCATATCTTGTTTGCAAAATTACGTCCCTGCTCCGGCAAAGAATCATCATAAAGCAGGTCGTTGCCTGCAGGCGAACAGAACAGCATTCCAATCCTGACACCGTCGGCTCCGTATTTGTCAATAAGCTCAAGAGGTTCGGGCGAATTGCCCAGGGATTTCGACATTTTTCTCCTTTGCTGGTCACGGACAAGGCCCGTAAGATATACATTGTCAAACGGCTTCTTATTTCTGAATTCATAACCGGCAATGATCATCCTGGCGACCCAGAAGAAAAGTATTTCAGGAGCGGTGATCAGGTCATTTGTCGGGTAATAATATTTCAGGTCAGGATTGTCGGGCTTTTTTATTCCATTGAACGATGTTATCGGCCAGAGCCATGAGGAGAACCATGTGTCAAGCACATCCTCATCCTGCCTGAGATCAGTTTCCCTCAGAGATTTCTTACCGCTTTTTTTCTTTGCCAGCTGAAGCGCTTCGGTAACATTCTCTGCAACCACAAATTCATCATTGTCATAATACCAGGCCGGTATTCTGTGACCCCACCACAGCTGACGGCTTATGCACCAGTCGTGTACATTCTCCATCCAGTGGCGGTAAAGATTTTTGAATTTTGAAGGGTGAAGACGTACTTCTCCGTTCACTACCGCATCGAGTGCGGGACGTGAGATCTTCTCCATTTTCACGAACCATTGCATTGAGAGCTTTGGCTCTATTATGGCATGGGTACGTTCAGAACGGCCTATCTTATTATTATACGGAATAACCTTTACAAGGTTTCCTGTCCGTCTCAATTCTTTTTCAGCCAGGTCTTTTGCGGTAAACCTGTCGATCCCGACAAACATTGCCGCCTGCGAGCTGATAGTTCCGTCATCATTGAAGATATCTATCGAAGGAAGCTTATGCTTCTGGCCAATCACATAGTCGTTGATATCATGTGCCGGAGTGATCTTCAGACAGCCGGTTCCGAACTCCATATCCACATATTCATCATAAATGAAAGGAACTTCCCTGTTTGCCATCGGAACAATGACCTTCTTTCCCTTAAGATGCTGATATCTCTTGTCATTCGGATTTGCACATACTGCCGTATCACCAAGTATGGTCTCAGGACGTGTGGTCGCTACTGTAATATAATCATTCCATCCTGCGATCTTATATCTTACAAAATAGAGTTTTGACTGTTCCTCGGTAAAATAAACCTCCTCGTCCGATACTGCGGTTCTTGCCTGGGGATCCCAGTTTACCATCCGGACTCCCCGGTATATCAGTCCCTTGTTATAAAGATCGACAAATACCTTAATAACAGAATCATATCTCTCTTTATCCATTGTGAAGAGAGTCCTGTCCCAGTCGCATGAGGCTCCCAGTCTTTTAAGCTGCCCGAGGATTATTCCTCCATGCTTATTGGTCCATTCCCAGGCATGATCAAGGAATTTCTCCCGTGAAATATTTCTCTTGTCAATGCCCTCACTCTTAAGCTTTGCCACAACTTTAGCTTCAGTAGCAATGGATGCGTGATCGGTGCCCGGCACCCAGCAGGCATTCTTCCCCAGCATCCTTGCCCTCCTGACCAGAACATCCTGAATGGTGTTGTTCAGCATATGTCCCATGTGAAGCACTCCTGTTACATTGGGCGGAGGTATTACAATGGTATATGGTTCTCTTTTGTCCGGAGTGCTTTTAAAGAAGCCGTGCTTCATCCAGTAATCGTACCATTTGCTTTCCGCTTTCCCGGGTTCGTATTTTGGAGGGATTTCCATTGGTCGGTCAGGTCTGTTGATCTGCAAAATTAGAAATTATTATGAAATCAACGTTGAAGGGGATTATAAGCATAAATCTTTTTATCATACCTGTTTTTTCTTACTTTTGAACATTTAAAATTATTAATAGTTACCATTATGCCATCAATAGCCGATAAAGGCAGGGCAATGCCGGCATCACCGATCAGGAAGCTTGTTCCCTGTTCGGAAGAAGCAAAGCGAAAAGGAAGAAAAGTCTATCATCTTAATATCGGTCAGCCCGATATTCCCACCCCTGAAGTTGCCCTTAATGCTGTCAGGAATCTGGATCAGAAAGTAATTGAATACAGCCATTCTGCCGGAAATGAATCTTACCGCCGCAAGCTGGCAGGCTACTATCAGAAGATCGGGATCAATGTCGATCACACCGAGATGCTTATAACGACCGGGGGATCGGAAGCGATCCTGTTTGCACTGAATTCATGCGTTAATCCCGGCGAAGAGGTAATAACCCCGGAACCGTTCTATGCCAACTATAACGGATTTGCAACATCGGCCGGAGTAAAAATAGTTCCTGTCACCTCTTATATAAAGGATGATTTTGCACTGCCGCCGATAAGCGAAATCGAAAAAAGATCACTTCAAAAACCAAGGGGATAATAGTATGTAATCCCAATAACCCTACCGGTTATCTGTATTCAAAGGAAGAGCTCTTTCACCTCCGCGACATAGTGAAGAAACACGATCTTTTCCTCTTTTCCGACGAAGCATACCGTGAATTCTGCTATGACGGCGCCGAACATTTTTCAGCAATGAAGCTTGACAGTATTGAGAATAATGTCATATTACTTGACTCAGTATCAAAACGCTACAGTGAATGCGGAGTCCGTATCGGAGCTATCATTACAAAAAATAAGGAAGTCATTTCCACGGCACTCAAATTTGCCCAGGCGCGCCTTTCACCTCCGGGTTTAGGCCAGATCGCGGCGGAAGCTTCGATAGATACACCTCCCGAATACTTCAAAGAGGTTAACAGGGAATATACTGCACGGCGCAATTATATGGTTGACACTCTGAATAAGATGCCGGGGGTGTATTGCCCGAAACCCAAAGGGGCATTTTATACCGTTGTCAGACTGCCGGTTGATGATGCCGACAAATTCGCCCGGTGGCTTCTTGAGGAATTCGAATATAAAAACCAGACCGTGATGGTTGCTCCTGCTTCGGGGTTTTATTCAACTCCGGGCTATGGCAGGAATGAAGTCCGCATTGCATATGTCCTGAAGATCGATGATCTTAAAAACGCAATGGAAACGCTGGCGGAGGCGCTGAAAGTCTATCCAGGAAGAAAATGACCCCCCTCCAGGAGGGCAGTCTCGCTTTAGCGGGACAGGGGGTTTTCAGTATTTAACCTAAGT
>CAYNGW010000010.1:0-22358 GCA_964396955.1 uncultured Rikenellaceae bacterium
TTATTAACTGACTCACCCACAGCTTTATATGCTGCAAAGTGAATAATTCCGGCTATATTCTTATTGTTTCTTAAAAAATTGCCAAGGTTGTCACTGTCACACAGGTCAAATATTTCAAGCTGAGGTGCTATTCCCGTAATTTTTCCGATCCATTCGGCAACAACAGCTTCGGAGTTATAAAGGTTGTCAATAAGAATAACTTCATATCCATCTTCAATAAGTTCTACAGCGGTATGTGAACCTATATACCCTGTTCCTCCGGTAACAATGATTTTCTTTTTCATTTAAAGGGTCCGGTTTGGGAGTATGTTTTCAGAAGAGGATGATAATCACCGGTGAGTCCCACCGGTTTTGAATTACGTATTGTATATGCCGTTTCAACGGAAGGGCGCGAATCCTGAAGGCTGAATCCCCTTCCAGCAAGTATCTCTTTATATGTAAGAGTATGCAGATCCGCAAATCCTTCACTGAATTCAATCTCCTCACCATTAATTAGAATGGACCTGAAGGTTCTCTGTCCTTTTTCCCTGACAGAAGGCGGCAGATCATTATAGTCGAGACTGAGGAACCATCTTATCCTGGCTTTTTCCAGTTCGAGATAACCTGCAGTCCTGTTTGATTCCAACAGATGAACAATATTTTTCTTTGTACTGCCGAAGATCCAGCTAAGCATATCAAAAAAGTGAATGCCGATATTGGTTGCAACGCCGCCCGATTTCTGGATATCACCCTTCCATGAAATGCGATACCAGTTTCCCCGGCTTGTAACATAAGTCAGATCAATATCATATATTTTATCAGGAGGGCCGTTTTTAATCTTGTTCCTTAACTCAATTATACGCGGATGAAGCCGTGTCTGAAGAACTGAATAGATCTTATGACCGGTTTCATTTTCAATTTCCTGCAATGCATCCACATTCCAGGGATTCAATACAATCGGTTTTTCACAAATTGCATCGGCATGATGTCTTAAAGCGAATCTGATATGTGAATCGTGCAGATAATTCGGAGAACAGATGCTCACATAATCGATTTTTGTACCGCCTCTTTTAAGCTTGTCAAAATGCCTGTCGAAACGTTCAAATTCAACGAAGAAATCGCTTTGCGGGAAGTAACTGTCAATCAGTCCGACGCTGTCAAACCTGTCAAGACTTGCAAGCAGGTTATTCCCGGTATCCTTTATTGCTTTGAGATGGCGGACGGCAATATATCCTGCCACGCCTATCAATCCGAAATTTTTGGGCACTGTATCCATTGTTGTTTTCTGGAGGCGTAATACTACTAAATAATCTTTGAAACAATACCATGTTCAAGCCGGTATCTCTCACTGCTTTCAGGACATATTGCAAATCCTTTATCATCGAAAATAAGCTTATGTCCGAATTCACTCATCCAGGCTGTCTGTCTTGCAGGATTGCCCATAACAAGAGCATATGGCTTGACATCTTTTGTAACTACTGCACCTGCTCCGATAAATGCAAATCTGCCAATAATATTTCCGCAGAGAATGGTTGAATTGGCTCCTATTGAAGCTCCTTTCTCAACTATGGTTGTCAGGTAACTGTCTTTACGCACTATTGCACTTCTGGGATTGATGACATTTGTGAAAACCATAGAAGGTCCCAGAAAAACATCATCATCACAAATTACACCGGTATAGATGGAAACATTATTCTGGACCTTGACATTTCTTCCAAGTTTAACTCCGGGAGATACTACCACATTCTGCCCTATATTGCAGTTTTCTCCTATCTCTGAACCGGTCATGATATGAGTGAAATGCCAGATTTTAGTACCTTTTCCAATTACGCAGCCTTCATCAATAACGGCTGTTTCATGAGCAAAATACTCCTTTTCCATAATTATTGTTTTTCAAAGAATTTCAAAATGTTAAGCGCAATAAAATCAAGCTGCTCCTGTTCCATGTCGGGATGCATGGGCAGTGATAGAACTTCTTTGCATAATAAAGATGTGACAGGAAAATCATTCTCGCCATAACCAAGATAGCGATATGCGTCCTGAATATGCAACGGACCGGGGTAATATATCATCGAAGGGATATTGACGGATTCGAGGAATTTCTTCAGCTCATCTCTCCTTCCGTTCTTCACCCTGATCGTGTACTGATGAAAAATATGGGTGGAAAAACCAGATCTCTCCGGAAGGATTATTGAATTGCATCCTGAAAGTGCCTTATCATAAAAATCCGCAACAGATCTCCTTGCTGAATTGAACCGGTCGAGATATTTCAGCTTTACATTCAGAACTGCTGCCTGAATGGTATCAAGTCTTGAATTTATCCCGATGTCATCATGATGATATTTTATTTTCATTCCATGATTGGCGATGCTTCTTATCTTTTTTGCAAGCGTTTCATCATTTGTAAAGAGAGCTCCGCCGTCACCATAGCAGCCAAGGTTTTTTGAAGGGAAGAATGAGGTAGTGCCAATAATGCCGATAGTTCCCGCTTTCTTCCTGGTGCCGTCCGTGAAGATATAATCAGTACCGGTAGCCTGTGCTGAATCCTCAATAACATAAATGCCATGTTCACCTGCAATCTTCATAATACCTTCCATATCAGCACACTGTCCGAAAAGATGGACCGGTACAATTGCTTTTGTCCGGGGAGAGATTGCTTTTCTGACTGCTTCAACTGAAATATTATAGGTATATGGATCAGGATCGACAAGAACCAGTTTCAGCCCCAGCAGGGCAACAACCTCTACTGTGGAAATAAAGGTCAGGTTCGTTGTAATTACCTCATCTTCCGGTTTCAATCCAAGAGCCATCATTGAGATCTGAAGTGCATCAGTGCCATTGGCACATGAGATAACATAACTGACACCCAGATATTTCTGCAGCTCCTTTTCAAATATGCCTACCTCCGGACCCCTGATAAATGCAGTGGAATTCAGTACATTTTTAATCGCGGCATCAATTTCGGATCCCAGCTTTTCATACTGAGCCCTGAGGTCAACCATGTGTATTTCTCTCATTAGAAGCAGAATTACAGAAACTACGAAGATAATATTTTCCGGCTATTCTTTTTAACCACAAAGAGCACAAAGTTCGCACAAAGAGCACAAAGGACTTTACATATTAAATCTGATGCTGGTGTAAATAATATAGGTTTTTTCTTAATTTTGTGATGAGAAGATAAAATGTAATATGGATATTACAGCTTTCATACGGGAATTATTGTTCAGCCATGATTGTGTCATTGTTCCGGGTTTTGGTGGTTTCGTCGGAAACTATACCCCTGCCCGTATTGACAAGGATACTTCTACATTTTATCCGCCTGTAAAGCAGATTTCCTTTAACAGGAACCTTAATCATAATGATGGCCTCCTTGTAGGGAGAATCTCCGGGACATCTGAGATCAATTATGGTGATGCCAGGAATATGGTGGATGAATTTGTTGCTGCGTTGCGTAAAAAGCTTGAAAGGGGAGAAAAGATCATATTTGATAACATTGGCAGTTTCATAAATAATCAGGAAGGCAATGTTCAGTTTGAGCCTGACCGGACTGTAAATTATCACCTCGATTCTTACGGTCTTGAATCCTTCCAGTTCCCTCCGCTTGAAGGATATGATGTACGGAAACGGATCAGCAGGCATATAAATAAAGAACCTGTGAAACGCGCCTCCATGAAAAGGATATTATGGCGGGCCGCTGTAATTGTGCCCATTCTTGCCGTGCTGGCTGCCATACCTTTCAGCAAGGATATCTTCAGATCGGAGGTGGAAGCAACAACATTGAATCCTCTCGTTACTGCTGAATTTGAAGATAACAGGAAAGCTGTTGATGAAAATACTGCATCAGTACCTCCCGAGGCTAAGATCGTGCCGGCACAAAGTGCTCAGACTGTTGTTGAAGCTGTACCTCCTGCAGTTGAGGAAGAATTGCCTTACTGTCTTATAACGGGAAGCTTTAAGTTGAAGCAGAATGCATATAACCAGGCAGATATGTTAAGGAAAGAAGGGTATGATCCCGAGATCCTTAATGGACCTGAAAACTTTTACAGAGTTAGTGCTGTAAGATGCAAAAATCTGAATTCTGCGCTGGACAAGATAAACAGCATTTCCAAAAAATTCCCGGGTACCTGGGTAAAAAAACTATAACCTCACCCTAAATCCCTCTCCCAGGGGAGAGGGACTTAAAATCACAAAAATAGAAAATACTCATTCTCAGATGCTGTAGATCAGCTTCCCCCTCTCTCCTGGGAGAGTGGGACATGAGGGGGTGAGGTCATTTTATCGCACTCCCGTTACTGACTTTCTCAACCGGCGAAACCAGGACAAACTTCCCATCCGTATCTTCTGCCATAAGTATCATTCCTTTCGATTCTATGCCCTTGATCTTCCTTGCCTCGAGGTTGGCAACTATCGTTATCTGCTTTCCGATAAGTGCCTCAGGTTCATAATATTCTGCAATACCTGAAACAATGGTACGTATATCAATACCGGTATCTATCTTTAGCTTAAGAAGCTTGGTGGTTTTGGGTACTTTTCCAGCTTCAAGGACTGTTGCTGTCCGGATATCTATTTTCGTAAAGTCATCAAAAGATACAGGGTCTTTGGCAGGCATTGTTTTCATGGAAGCTTCTTCATTTGATTTTTTTGTTGAATGGAGTCTTTCAACCTGTTTTGCTATTTCATCATCTCCGATTTTTTCAAAAAGCAATTCAGGTTTATTTATCAGATGACCCGGAACAAGCAGATCAGTATTGCCAGCATCGTTCCATTTTAACTGACCGGAATTGATTGATTTCCTCAGTTTTTCCATGGAAAAAGGCAGAAACGGTTCAAGGATGATTGTAAGGTTTGCCGTTATCTGCAAGGCAATATTGATTATTGTCTTTACCCTTTCCGGATCCGTTTTAATAACTTTCCATGGTTCGGCATCGGCCAGGTATTTGTTCCCGAGCCTTGCCAGGCTCATTGCCTCCCTGAGAGCTTCCCTGAACCTGTAGGCTTCAAGGCTGCTTTCAATATTTTGCCTGATTTGAGAGATCTCTTTCAGCACTGCTTCATCTTCAGGATTTGTTTTCCCTCTCACCGGTACTTTTCCCTCATAATAATTAACTGTCAGTACAAGAGTCCTGTTTATGAAGTTACCCAGTATGGCGACAAGTTCGTTATTATTCCGGGTCTGGAATTCTTTCCATGTGAAATCATTATCTTTTGTCTCCGGCGCACTGGCGCAAAGCGAATATCTCAGCACATCCTGCTTTCCGGGGAAATCAATAAGGTATTCATGCAGCCATACTGCCCAGTTCCGCGAGGTGGAAATCTTATCATTCTCAAGATTTAGGAACTCATTGGCAGGAACATTATCAGGCAGGATAAAGCTCCCTTCGGCTTTGAGCATCACGGGAAATATAATACAATGAAAGACAATATTATCCTTGCCGATAAAATGAATCATTTTTGTTTCTTCATCCTTCCAGTATTTTTCCCAGTCAGGAGTAAGTTCTTTCGTTGCAGAGATATATCCGATTGGAGCATCAAACCAGACATAAAGGACCTTCCCTTTTGCATCTTTTACCGGCACGGGCACTCCCCAGTCGAGGTCGCGGCTGACAGCTCTCGGCTGCAGACCCTGGTCAAGCCACGACTTGCATTGCCCGTAAACGTTTACTTTCCATTCCTTATGATCTTCGAGTATCCATTTTTTCAACCAGGGTTCATATTTGTCAAGAGGAAGATACCAGTGAAGCGTTTCACGCAAAACCGGCTTGCTTCCGCTTATTGTCGAATGAGGATTAATAAGATCGGAGGGGCTGAGAGAAGTACCGCATTTCTCACATTGATCGCCATAGGCACTCTCATTGCCGCAATGAGGACATGTTCCCATAATATATCTGTCGGCAAGAAAAGAGCCGGCTTCCTCATCATAGTACTGTTCTGAAGTCTTTTCGGTGAATTCTCCTTTATTATACAGGGTCAGAAAGAAATCAGAGGCAGTTTCATAATGAACTTTATTTGATGTGCGCGAATAAATATCAAAGGCAATTCCGAAATCCTCAAAAGCCTTTTTGTTAAGTGCATGATACCTGTCTACGATTTCCTGCGGAGAGACTCCTTCGTTCCTGGCTTTCAGTGTTATCGGAACGCCATGCTCATCAGAGCCGCAGATAGAAATCACATCTTCCCCTTTCATCCTGAGATACCTTGTATAAATATCCGAAGGCACATAAACCCCGGCAAGATGGCCAATATGAATAGGCCCGTTGGCATACGGCAGGGCAGAAGTGATAAGATATCTTTTATATTTCTTCATAACGTTGATAATGAACTGCTAATATCTTAAAAAACTTCCAAAGATAATAAAATAATGGCACTAGGGCGCAGGGGCGCAATGGCACAACGGCTAGTTTCAAAGTTCCCCTTCCTGGAGAGCCCGGGGCGGATCAGCGTACATTAAAGCCTTTTTAATAAACTCAGATTATCTGTTTATAAGAAACATTATTCATTACTTTTACGTATAATAATAAATAGGTATGTCTGTCAAAAAAATCCAGCCTCCATTTCTGAAACCCGGTGATGAAGCAGCAATTATTTCGCCGGCTTTTGCTATTGACCATGTGAAAGTCGAAAGCGCTGTAAGATTCCTTGAAAACTGGGGACTGAAAGTCCATGTGGGGAAGAATGCACTGAAACAGGAAGGCCCGTTTGCCGGAAGCGACAAAGAGAGATTAAAGGATTTCCAGTCGATGACCGGAAATAAAAGAATCAGGGCGGTATTCTGTTCAAGAGGAGGTTACGGAATGCTGAAGATCATTAACCGGATTGATTTTTCTTCTTTGCGCAGATATCCTAAATGGTATGTCGGTTTCAGCGACATAACGGTATTGCATCTGTGGCTGAGTGAAAGGCATAATGTTATTTCCATCCATGGAGAGATGCCATTGAACTACTCGAATCCGGAAAAAACCCCGGGAACCATTGACTCATTGTATAAAGCGCTGTTTAAAGGCTGTCAGCCGGTAAAGTGGAACGGTGATTCCAGGAACCCAAGGGAAGCTTCAGGGGAGGTTACTGGAGGGAATCTCTCTCTTATATATAGTCTTATGGGGACGGCGGGTGAACCTAAAACAAAAGGCAGGATATTGATCATTGAAGAGACAGGGGAGTATTATTATCATCTCGACAGGATGATGACGTCACTTAAGCTTGCCGGCAAGCTGGAAGGTCTGGAGGCGCTGGTACTGGGAGGACTGAATGAGATGAATGAAACCAAGGTCCCATGGGGAAAAAGTCCTGAAGCCATAATTTCAGACATCGTCGCCGGTTATGATTACCCTGTTTTTTTCAATTTTCCTGCCGGCCATATTAATGACAACCGGGCTTTCTATATAGGAAGAAAGGCCAAAATTGAAAAAAAGAGAAAAAAGAGTGAACTGACCTATATCTGATTATCAGAATGCTGAAAGCAGAAGGTCAAGATCCTTTGATAATACCCCGAATTTTTGTCCCAGGGTTTCATTTGTCAGGATTCCGTTATAAAGGTAAACACCGTCTCGAACGCCAAGATCATTTTTCAATAGCTGGGTCATCCCTCCGGCATCTGCCATTCTCTGAAGCAGGGGGGCAAAAATATTACTGAGCGCAATTGAAGCAGTTCTGGCAACACGCGAAGGAAGATTCCATGCAGAAAAATGGATTACACCATGTTTTTCATATACAGGATCTCTCAGTGCCCGGCATTCGGTCGTTTCAATACAACCTCCCCGGTCAATGCTAAGATCAATTATCACAGCACCTTTTTTCATATTGCTGACCATCTCTTCAGTCACATAGTACCACGGACGAAGATCATCCAGCTCCATTGCCCCTATCAGGACATCAGCCGATTTCAATGCTTTTTTCAGAACCTGGGGATGAAATACTGATGTCTGGAGCCGCTGGCCAATGGTTGTTTCAAATTTTTTTAATCTCTGTAATGAACTGTCAAATATCTTAACCTGGGATCCGAGCCCTATAGCCGCCCTGGCGGCATATTCTCCTGCTGTATTTGCCCCCAGGATAATAACTTCTGTTGGAGTGACTCCTGTAATTCCGCCAAGCATTACTCCTTTGCCGCCATGATGGTTACTCAGATAGTCTGAAGCCAGAAGTATCGATGTGACACCGCTTATTTCGCTCATCGATTCAACCACAGGCAATGTTCCATTTGCGTCACGGATCTTTTCAAAAGCGATTGCAGTTACTTTTTTCCGGATAAGGCGTGACAGCGTCTCCTCATTCAGTTTTAGTACATTGAGGTACGACATGATCACCTGGTTGCCTTTCAGGTACTCGGTCTCCTTTTCAGTGACAGGTGCAACTTTAATAACAACATCGGCGCTGTATACCCTTGCCGGGGAATCAGTAATGACAGCCCCGTTTTCGCTGTAATCCTTATCGGTATAATTAGCCCCGGTACCCGAGCCTTTCTGCACTATTACCTCATTGTCAGATTCTACAAGCAGATTAACTGCTTCCGGTGTCAGTGCCACTCTCTTCTCATCATCCTTTGTGTCGCTCGGGATGCCGATAGATATTCTTCTGAACCTGACAGCGGTCTCAAGATGTTCTTCCTTGGGCATAAATGCACCGTTGCCGAGATTCACTTTTCCGCTCTTGCCTTTCATGTTCATTTCAGAAAAAGTGTTATTTCTTCAAAGTTAAAAAAAATGGAACACAGGAGCAAAATAAGATCAGGTTAAGCAGTATCGATTATCCTCTCTTCATTTTTTCCGACAGTGATCAGGACCTTTACTGTTTTTTCAGGAAGGACTTCTTCAGCCATCTCAGGCCATTCCATAAAACAATAACATCTTCCGTACAGGTATTCCTCAATTCCGAGATCAAATACTTCGCGGATATTCTTTATTCTGTAAAAATCAATATGATATAACGATTCCCCTGACTGTGTCCTGTATTCGTTAACCAGGGTAAAGGATGGGCTGCCTGGAATATCAGAAGCGCCAAGCAATTTACAGACAGCTTTTATGATAGTCGTTTTTCCTGCTCCCAGCGATCCGTAAAAGGCAAATATCCTGCTTTCACCGGCATATTCCAGCAGTTTCCTGGCGGCGGACGGCAGATACCGCTTGTTTTTAATTATTATTTTCATTGGTGTTATGAAACAGGATCCAGACTAACAATTGGCAGGATCATTTCCTGCATTGAAATTCCTCCATGCTGAAAAGTGTTCCTGTAATAACCTGCGTAGTAGTTGAAGTTATTCTGGTACACAAGAAAATCCTTGTTCATTGCAAAAATATATCTCGAACTTATATTTGTTTTTGGCAGAAGCGCTTTTTCAGGATTCTTAAGCTCGAATACCTCAGCCGGATCATAATCGAGATTTCTTCCGGCTTTATAACGGAGATTGGCGGATGTTTTCTTATCACCGATCACTTTGACCGGATTCTGAACCCTTATTGTGCCATGATCTGTAGTGATAATGACTTTAATCCGGTGTGAGGTCAGCGTCTTTAGCAATTCAAACAACGAAGAGTGGATAAACCATGAACGGGTCAGGCTCCTGTATGCTGTTTCATCATCAGTAAGATCCCTTATTACACCTATATCTGTGCGTGCATGTGAAAGGATATCGACGAAATTGTAAATAATAATATTGATATCATTTTCAAGCATCTGCCTGATTCTTTCATTTACTTTCTTCCCCTCGGCACTTCTGCTGATCTTGTTATAGGACCATTTGTATTTCAATCCTTTGCGGACAAGATAATTCCTGAACAGTTGCTCTTCAAAGTTATTCTTGCCGGATTCATCATCATCATCAATCCAGAACTGCGGCATAAGATCGGCAATCTGTGAAGGCATAAGTCCTGAAAAGATAGCATTACGGCTGTACTGGGTCGCAGTGGGGAGGATGCTGAAGTACATATCCTCGTCAACGATCCTGTAAAGACCTGCAAGCTCGGCAGAGATTGTCTTCCACTGGTCATACCTCATATTATCAATCAGGATGAAAAAGAGAGGCCTCTGACTGCTCATGACGGGAAAAATCTTTTTTGAAAAAAGCCCGGGAGAAAGAATAGGGCTGTCAGTATTCTTCAGCTCCAGCCACGAAAGATAATTTCCTGCAACAAACTTTGAGAATGAGTTATTAGCTTCATTTTCCTGCATCTTCAGTATTTCAGCCATTCCGGGATCGGACGATTTTTCAAGCTCCGATTCCCAGAAGGTGATCTTGCGGTACAGGTCTGTCCAGTCGGTCCAGGCAACGGCAGAAGATATCATGCTGCCTATACGGCTGAATTCCTGCCTGTAATCGGTCGTTGTTTTTTCTGTGACAAGTCTTTTCTGATCAAGGATCTTCTTTATTGCCAGAAGGATTTGCTTGGGTTTTACGGGCTTAATGAGATAATCAGCTATTTCGGATCCGATAGCTGCTTCCATGATATCTTCCTCTTCACTTTTTGTAATCATTACCACGGGAATATCGGTCCGGACTTCCCTGATAAGCCGGAGTGTCTCAATACCGCTTAATCCGGGCATATGTTCATCGAGAAAAATAAGATCATAGGAATTTTGCCTGACAAGATCGATAGTATCATTCCCGTTTTAACAGGTATCAATTTCATAACCTTTTTCCTCAAGAAAGAAGATATGAGGCCGGAGAGCCTCAACCTCGTCATCTGTCCAAAGTATCCTGATTTTTCTCATTTTAAGTAGTTCTCTTCAAAGAAAAGAAAATACCGCTCTGGTTTTTTATCGTTATTCAGCACCCTGAGGTTATCATTGCTGATCACAAAGGAATACATTTTTGAAGCGGAAGGATTTCTGACAAATTTTTCTGTTGAAAATGCTGTATAATATTCCAGAATTTTAGAATAATTCTGGAATCCCGATACGGTGATCATGATGTATTTGTTATTTACCAGGGTCCCTTCGGTCCTGTAATTCAGATTTGTATAGTTATCAATATTATAGCTTATCACGTCGAAGGTAGCCTGGTTGATGTTGAAGGCAGGATTTTCAATGACAAGCGCAAATATATGAGTAAGCGAAGTATCTGCAACAAACAGCTCCTCAGCAATCTCCTTTTCTTCCTCCGCTTTTAATTCGGGGATCTCCTGGTTAATGAATGCAATAATCTCGCCTGCCTTTTTACTTTCCTCGCTGTCGGGCCACAGCCTGATTAGAGCATTAAGCTCTTCCTTGAAGGTCCTTTCATCGCTTATGCGTGCAATCGAGTATGCACGCAGAAGCTGGAACTTCGGCGCCAGGGGATCCTGGCTGTATTTTATCAGGGCGCTGTCACACAGTGATATTGAAGTTGTGAAATTTTCTTTAATGTAAGTATTATATGCCTCCTGATAAATCTGTTCAGCCATTTTCAGATTTTCCATCTTTTTATTATAGTAATCAGGATCGGAAATCATTTTGGCAAATTCAGAAGTGGGATATCTCTCTATCAGACGTTGTCTGTATGTTTCAGACTGTGAGTAATTTATTTCTTTATTTACTTTATACAGATTGTATAAGGCTTCAGGCACAAGCTCGTTATCCGGATACCGGGTAACGATTTTTTCAAATGATCCGGTTGCCCCTTCAGGATCAAGTATTTTTTCCGCATATGCCTTACCGGCATTCAGGCAGGCATCTACTATCCTGTTGTTTGAAGCGGCCAGCAACGAGTCTGTCAACGGGAGATTCTTAAGGTAGAATTCAGGCTTTTTATAATCAGTCGGTTCAGCTTTTATAGAATCAACACCATTTTGAGCATTATCGGCGTCATCAGTTCCGGACATGGAACCTGAGGTCCTTGCTTTATTGATTCTTCTCCAGTTATCCTCCAGTTTTCTTTCTCCCCATCGCCGCCTGAACTCTGTGCGGCCGAATGTGAGTGCAGCCTGATTATAAAAGTACCACTTGCCCTCCTGTTCAATATTGTCCTGGAACCTTCTTTCATTCTCATAGAATTGCCCGAGATTGTACCTGTCCGCATATTGGGATGTCTTACCCTCACTTTCTGCTTTTACTATATCGTTGATTATCGTTGAGATCAGAGCATTCCTTTCAGATTCCGGCATTGCAGCTACATTCTGAAGGCTATCCTCAGTTTCGATTATTTCCAGCTGCGATACTACCGCATTAAGATTCTGTGATTTTAATTTCAATGCCTGGTAATCAGAATGGTTTTCATTGAGAAAAATAACAGTGCTGTCAAAGAATTTGCCTGCTTTCATCAGATCGGGTTTCCTGTAATAATAATCAGCAAGCGCCATATAGGAACGCCCTTTCTGATTCTGATTGACGGAGGATGATGATACAGATTTTCTATAGAACTCCAGTGCTTCACTCTCATTACCCTCTTTCATTGATAAATTGCCCAGTGCAAAGTAGATCTGATCAAGAAAATCCTTATTCTTTGAGTCTTTCAGCATCTTTTCCATTTCTTTCCTCATTTCCCTGGGATTTCCGGAATTGACATCGAATACCCCGGCAATGTTTATCCTGGCATTGAATTCAACATCATAAGGAGCATTCATTTTAACGACATCCCTGTAAAGTGATATGGCTGCGGATGCGTTCCCGGCCTGTTCGTTCAGCTGGGCAAGCAGATATGTAAGCCTGTATTTTGTTCTTTTCCCGGAAACGAGATCAATGGCTTTGTCAAGGGGATCCACGGCTTCTGAGTATTTCTGCTGCTTAATAAAAAGATCCGTCAGGGTTGTGTAGTACATTGCTCTCAGTTCTTTTGAAGATTTCGCCGGAATCTCGAGTTCTGTAAGCGTACGGTACGATTCGCTGTATTTTCCTTTTTCATTGTAGATCCGCGCAAGCCAGATTGATGCCTCTTTATTAATGATGGGATCATTTGCCTGGGCAATACAATATTCAAAGACTGCAGCAGCCTCATAGTATTCCTGTTTGTAAAACCGTGCTTTGGCAATAAGAAGATAACTGTCGTCAACCCACTCATTATATTCCTTGCGGTTGAAAAGCTCCTCCTCCTCAGGTGTCAGTTTGTTCTTTTCTTTTCCTTCCGGCTTTGCAGTTATTGATTTTAATGAGATGAGCTTCGAGGCTTTCTGAATTGCTTTTTCCATATCCGGGGCGCAACGGGATGCGGAAGAAGGATCACTGTATTCGAACACCTTCAGCAATTCAGCATAGTCGTCGGTATGTCCGTTTATGACTTTAAGAAGTCCGGCCTTAAAGCTTTCATATCCGTTAAAATAGATGTTGTACCGTGCTGTCATGCCATTATAAAACCTGGTTGCACCCGTGTTTTTTTCCACGGAGCAATTTGCCGGGACAAGTAATAATCCCAGCAACACCAGGTATCTATATGATGCTTTAAGTGAAGGCAATAAACAGATTTTAATACTATTAACTTACCAAACCGTTGTATAGTATTTCAAAGGTAAATAAAATTGGGTAGTTACGGTTTATCAGGCGGCAATAACCCTTTTTATTTCGGGTACCTCCTTCATGATAGCCTGTTCCACTCCGGCTTTTAAAGTCTGCATGCTGTATGGACAGCCATGGCATGCGCCGGTGAGCTTGACCTTTACTGAAAGATCTTCAGTTATTTCCAGGAGTTCAATATCACCTCCGTCCGACTGAAGGTACGGTCTTACCCTGTCCAGTGCATTTATAACACGTTCCTTGATGTTTTTGATATCTGACATATGATTTCAGGTTTTATTGTTTATACGAACTTTTACTGTTGGCCTGTGTTCCTTATTTCTCAGGCTCACCTTCTCAATTACCTCGTCTGCCAGCAGCATGAAAGCATTGCCTGCCGGAGAATCTTCAAGAGCAACAGGAAGTCCTTTATCTCCGCTCTCACAGATGCTCTGGACAATCGGTATCTGGCCCAGGAGAGGAACCCCCATTTTTTCGGCAAGCTTTCTTCCTCCCTCTTTGCCGAAAATAAAGTATTTGTTCTGCGGAAGCTCGGCAGGAGTAAACCATGACATATTTTCGACAAGCCCCAGAACCGGGACATTGATCTTTTCGCTTCTGAACATTGAAATTCCCTTAACAGCATCGGCCAGAGCGACCTCCTGGGGAGTTGTGATGACAATTGCTCCGGTTACAGCCACCTCTTGGACAAGCGTTAAATGAATATCGCTGGTCCCCGGGGGGAGATCTATGAGCATGAAATCAAGGGAGCCCCAATCTCCCTGGGCAATAAGCTGCTTAAGGAAATTGGAGGCCATGGGTCCTCTCCAGACAACTGCATCCGAAGGATCAACAAAGAATCCGGTTGAAAGGATTTTCACGCCGTATTTTACCAGCGGTACGATTAAATCGGCACCTGTTTCCCTTTTTATACCAGGTCTGTAATTTTCAGCATCCAGCATTTTTGGGACTGACGGTCCGAATACGTCAGCATCCAGAAGACCAACACTGTAATTCTTTCTGGCCAGGGCAATTGCAAGGTTTACCGCAACAGTAGTTTTGCCAACGCCTCCCTTGCCAGATGATACGGCAATGATATTGCTTATTCCGGGCAGAAGCTCTTCAGATTTTTTATGCTGTTTCACCGGAATCACCTTAGGCCTGACCTCAATATTTGAAATCACGGCATCTGCCCCAAGTGTTTCTTTTATGGTCCTTGCAACAGAGCTTTTAATTGATGACAGGAACGGATCATTTGATTTTTCGGGCACTATTACAAGTGAAATTCCGTTTTCACCCGATTCAATTTCCGAAACCATTCCAAGCGAAACGATATCTTTTCCTTTTTCAGGATGAATGACTTTCCGTAATGCGGCTATTATTTGATCTTTAGAGAACATAAGAATATGCTTTATCTTTTATTTCATGTACTCACACCTTATTTTTATTTAAATTAAATATAAACAAGCTGCAATTTTACTGCTTTTTTTTAATACCTCAAAATATTCAGTGCAGTTCGGCTGAACTTGCAAAAGCTGGCATTAAGAGTCCATCCTGCTGTTCTGGCTGACAAGCCTGAGCCCAGGTAACGAGCTATAGCCCCGTAAGATGTGACACTGCCGTAAGGTATCTGCATTGTTATCTTGTAAACGCTGCTGAAGAAATCTTCATTATTTGATTTTTGTCGCGGCATCTTCAATAATCCTGTTTTTTCCCAGCCTGAAGGAAAGGTAGCATATTTTCATTCCCCCCGACAGAAAGAGATTTTCATAATGTGTTCTTATTAAAAGAATGTAATCACCTGCATTACCTGAATATAGATCGGAAGTGGCAAAAATCACGGCAAGATTATTTCTTTCAGCCAGGTTCCTGGTATAATTGAAAAGTTCGGCATTATCCGTTTTCAGATGAATAATTCCGTTGTCCTTAAGAAAATTGCGATAGATATTAAGGAACCACGGACAAGTAAGCCTTTTATTGGAATTCCGTTTCCCCAGGTGGGGATCAGGGAATGTGATCCAAATCTCATCAACCTCATCTTCAGCGAAGTATGAATTAATGTATTCAATCCGGGTCCGAAGGAATGCAACATTAGGGATCTTGTTTTCGAAAGCTGTTTTTGCTCCGCGCCACATTCTGGCGCCTTTTATGTCAATACCTATATAATTATTATTTGGAAATCTGGCTGAAAGCCCCAGGGTATATTCACCCTTTCCGCATCCGAGTTCAAGAATGACCGGATTTGAATTCCGGAAGATCTCCGGCTGCCATTTCCCCTTTACAGGATGATCTTTCCCGTAAAGACCTCCTGTCTCAGGCTGGATAACATTATTGAATGTCACCATTTCGGCCCATCTCGCCAGCTTATTTTTCCCCACACCCCGAGATTTACTTTACGCTCTTTTCGATTCTCAGCCCGAAATCATAGACTCCGCTGAGGCTGCCGATTCTCATTCCGTGCTGTATCCTGAACCTGTAAGTGCCTGTTAGCGGGAAAAATACACCTGTTCTGTAGGGCAGGTTAAGCTCGTGAATATCACCGAATCCCTTGCCGTACCAGTTTCCTTTTTCATCTGCCAGGTCATATTCAAGAGTATCGGTATTGCTTATTCCGTCAGGAGAAGAGGCGGTTATAAATAGGAACAAATTGCGGAACGGATAGTCTGAGCCGGTACGAATGGTGAAATAAACATCTGTAAGCTGAACGGTATCTGTGACAGGCACACTGAAATCCGTTATATATGACAACTCCCATGTATTACCGGGCATCGCCACACTGTCAGTGAACACGATGCCGCTGTTGCATGATGAGAGGAAAAACAACAGGATCAGCAATAAACCTCTATTTGTTTCTCCTATCATGAAATCTCCTGTTTTTTCTTTTATGCGAATGCTTATGATGCTGGTTTCCGGAAGGGGATGGGTCAAACCTTGTAAGACTGTTATTTTTAAGCAGGTCTTCAGAGACAGGAGTTGTTTCCCATGACTGCGTTGATGGAAGCAGGCGTTCTGCCTTTATTCCCTTTTTATTCATTGCCTGTATTTCCCTGACTCTTTCAACCGGCACCGGGATGAGATTGGCAGTTGAATGCGGATCAGTGGTATACCAGTAAATACCTTTATGAACCTCCATTTTCTGAAAATATGCAGTAGAGTCGGTAGTCTCAAGAGGAACCTCCTTCGGAGGGAAATGTCTCTGCGCATCAACATAGCAATCAACCTCAAAATTGAGGCAGCATTTAAGCTTGCTGCATTGTCCGGCAAGTTTCTGGGGATTAAGCGATAATTCCTGATATTTTGCGTGGGTTGTAGTTACCGAGATGAAATTAGTGATATATGTCGCACAGCATAGTTCCCTGCCGCAAGCTCCTATACCGCCAATCCTTCCGGCCTCCTGACGGGCACCGATCTGGCGCATTTCAATTCTCACCTTGAATTCCTCGGCAAGTACTTTGATCAGTTGCCTGAAATCGACCCTCTCATCAGCGATATAATAGAATATGGCTTTGGTTTTATCACCCTGGTATTCCACGTCCCCGATCTTCATATTCAGCTTTAGCTCTTCGGATATCTGTCTGGAGCGAAGCATGGTAGGGATCTCAAGTTTTTTTGCTTCTTCCCATTTCTGTATATCAACAGCCTTTGCCTTGCGGTAGACTTTTTTCAGGTCCTCTGGCAAAAGGGCGACTTTACATTCCTTGAGCTGTTCACGGACAAGCCTTCCCGTCATTGAAATCCTTCCAATATCATGACCCGGAGAGGCTTCAACAGCAACCAGATCACCGATCTCGAACCTGAGATTATTCACATTCCTGTAGAATCCCTTGCGGGTATTTTTAAACCGGATCTCAACTATTTCATTTTCACCCGGACACTCGGGAAGGTCTTTCAGCCAGTTGAAGGAATCGAGTTTATTATTACCCGGTTTATATTTTATATCAGGCATCCGGATCTCTTCACCCGCCTGCCCTTGTAAATCATCATTCTCTGTCATATAGATCAAACGCTATTGAATAATCCCGCAAAAATAGTGAATAAATGCAACATTGTCAATTGCCTGTCAGGCAATCAGCGGATGAGCCGGGTAACTTTGAGAGCCAGGTCAAGGAATATTATTTTTGCATTTCCATTCGCTTCCACGTGGGAATGGGCAAGATTGAATTCATCAGTTAAGGGGTAAATATTATTCCGGTTGATAAAGGGGTGGAAATTATCTGAAAAGGAAGCTTCGTCTCCTCTCAGGAATACGAGTTTGTTTTTCCTCTGATCCAGGGAAAGCATAAGGTTTTCCCTGAGAATCCTTAATGAGAATGAGAGAAAGTTTTTCTGGGCTTCCCGCCCGGTTGAAGCCATTTCCTCTGACCAGCCGATAACCGAAATGATATCACGCTTCCATGAAAATCTCATAAGTCTCTTGAAGCTGTCAAGGTTTCGCAGTGAAGAGTCTTCATTTTCATGTAACTCAATGGCCCTTATTATGTTACCGCTTGCCACCCTTGCTATTTCAGCAGCTTTCCTATCATCTGTACTGAATTTTTGCTTGAGAAATTCTCTGATTTCACCCTCGGTAAATACGGGAATCTTAATGATCTGGCATCGTGAGATTATTGTCGGCAGCAGCTTGTCAGGCTCATCTGAAACAAGCAGGAAAAGAGTTTTTTCCGGCGGCTCTTCAATAAGCTTCAGAAGCTTGTTGGCAGTAGCCGGATGCATCTTTTCAGGCAGCCAGATGATCATTATCTTGAAATCCGACTCAAAGGTCTTAAGGCTTAGTTTCTTTATTATTTCACCCGCCTCTGAAGCAAATATCAGTCCCTGTGCATTTTCAACCTCAATTGAATTGAGCCAGTTATTTATCGTAAAATAAGGCGACTGCCTGACAAATTCTCTCCACTGCCCTATATATGCATCGCTGACCGGTTCAGCATTTTTCTTATCCTTTATAACAGGGAATACGAAATGAAGATCAGGATGGATCATTTTTTCATATTTCACACACGATTTGCAGGTTCCGCACGAGTCCTTTATTGTGCGGTTTTCACAGCTGATATACGTGGCATAAGCAAGGGCCAGGGCAAGTGATCCGCATCCCTCTGGTCCGGAAAATAACTGGGCATGACTCACCCTCTCCTCCTTAACTGACCTGATGAGCTTTGCTATTGTCTCTTTATGCCCTGGTATCTGAGCGAAATTCATGATGCATATATCCTTTGAGAAAAATTAATGCAATCTTACAGCGAATTAATTGCTGCATCATAATCAGGCTCCGTGGTGGTTTCAGGGACAAGCTGGGTATGAATTATTTTTCCTGTTTCATCAATAACCACAATACTTCTTGCATAGAGGCCGGCAAAAGGACCGTCAATTATATCAACGCCATAAGCTTTTCCGAAAGCCGTATCGCGGAATCCTGAAAGAGTAACAACATTTGTGATCCCCTCCGTTGAACAGAAACGGCTGTGCGCAAACGGAAGATCCTTTGAGATTGCCAGAACCAGAACATTGGATTTTCCTGCTGCCAGCTGATTGAATTTCCTGACAGATGTTGCACAGACTGAAGTATCAAGACTCGGGGATATGTTAAGTATAAGCTTTTTACCTTTAAGTTCTGATAATGAAAGAATCCCAAGATCAGATTTGACGAGAGAAAAATCCATGGCCATGCTGCCTTTTGCAGGAAGATTGCCTGATGTATTTACCGGGTTTCCTTTTAATGTGATCTTTGCCATAACTTTTTTTCCAAAATTAGTTAAACTTTTTACATACGCTAAACATATGTAAGCATACTAATGTTCTTTTCTTTATTCCTAAAAAATAATTAGGTTTGCATGTTATTTATTCAAATGTAAAACCAAAAACGCAGGATATATGAAAATGATTCAGGACTTCAATTTCAAAGGCAAAAAAGTCATTGTAAGGGTTGATTTCAATGTACCTCTTGACAAAAAGACCTTTGTTGTAACGGATGACACCCGTATCAGGGGTGCATTGCCGACTATCAATAAGATAATCAATGACGGAGGATGCGTAATCCTGATGTCACATCTCGGGAGACCGGAAGGCAGGATGGAAAAGTATTCACTGAAACCGGTGCTTCCGGTACTTGAAAAATATCTTGGCATGAAAGTCCTTTTTGCCGACGATTGCCTTGGCGAATCAGCTGTTAAAATGTCAGCAGGGTTGAAACCGGGAGAAGTACTTTTGCTCGAAAATGTAAGGTTCTATCCTGAAGAAGAAGGGAAGCCCGTACTTCCTGAAACAGCAACTGATGAGGAGAAGAAAGCTGCAAAGACAGAACTGAAGGCAAAACAGAAAGAACTGGCAAAGAAGCTTTCAGGCTATGCCGGGATATATGTCAATGATGCTTTTGGTACAGCCCACAGGGCTCATGGAACCACGGCGGTGATTGCAGATTATTATCCTGAGGATAAAAGGATGTTCGGTTTCCTGATAAACAGCGAGCTGGCCGCCATGGATAAAGTGCTCAATAATGCCCGGCATCCGTTCACGGCAATCATGGGAGGAGCAAAAGTATCTGATAAAATAATGCTGATCGAAAACCTGCTGAACAGAGTTGACAACCTGATAATAGGAGGAGGCATGACTTATACATTCATTAAGGCAAAAGGCGGAAAAATAGGCAAATCCCTTTGTGAGGAAGATAAACTTGACCTTGCACTGAAGATCATTGAAAAAGCCAAAGAAAAAAAGGTCAACCTGTACTTGCCGGTTGACAGCCTTAATGCGGATAAATTTGAAAATGACGCTAATACAAATATAACTACTATTGACGCTGTGCCTGATGGCTGGTTAGGTCTTGATATTGCTGAAAAATCGATCAGGGAATTCTCATCTGTCATCGAAAATTCAAAGACTATTCTCTGGAACGGCCCGATGGGTGTATTTGAAATGGAGAAATTCTCAAAAGGAACAACAGCCATCGCTAAGGCAATCGCCGATGCAACTTCAAAAGGAGCATTCAGCCTGATAGGAGGAGGTGATTCCGTTGCAGCAATAAACAAGAACAATCTGGCCGATAAAGTAAGCTATGTCTCTACCGGAGGAGGTGCAATGCTTGAATACATGGAAGGGAAAAAGCTTCCCGGGATCGTAGCTATAAGGGGTGAATAAATATATTAAAGGCCCAATGGCGCAATGGTATAAAGGCTGACAGGAGACAGGAGGCTGCATGAGAGTGCAGCCTCTTTTTAATAATATGACTCTTCAAAATCCGTTATCTTTGTAAACGGAATGAGAAAAGCTGTATTGATATTATTGCCGGTTCTATTTTTCATGCATTCCTGCACGAAGGATGATGTCATTCCCACGTCCGGGACTGTTAAAATAGATAATATAATAAGTTACAACGCAACTATTCAGGATTACTATGTTTACGGGTTCCTGTTCTCAAAGGCTGAATTGGTGTCGACTCATGATAATCCTCCGCCTGATATCACTGTTGACAGTGATGGAACAAACCTGTTTTTCCAGGCAAGAAACTATAAAAATTCATTCTATAAAGCCGGTGAATTTGCTGATGCTGCGGCAGCTGAACAGGCATTCGTCAATCTGACAGAACCGGTTGTGAGCAATTGGACAGAATGGGCCAATCCAGTGAAACCAAACCAGGTATGGATATACAGATCAGGATCCGAACACTATGCAAAACTGAGGATCATAAGCATTGTTTCAGAGGTGAGGGAAAACCGCGATTATGCCGAATGCACCTTTGAGTGGGTCTATCAACCGGACGGATCATTAACTTTCCCCGGTAAATGATACCAGAGATAAAAAATAGGATATTCAATGTAAAAAACCAGGATGACTTTCAGGAAACAGCCCTGGATATATTTAAATATCAGGCAGATAATAATATTGTATATCGTGATTTTATAAGCCTGCTGGGACTGAATCCCGGCACAGTAGGCTCTCTGAAGCACATACCATTCCTTCCTGCCGCCTTTTTCAAGGATCATAAAATAATTACAGGGGACCTTCCCGCTGCAATAATATTCGAAAGCAGCGGTACATCAGGAATCTCAGCCAGTAAACATTATGTCGTTGAACCTGCATTGTATGAGGAGAGTTTCTTAAAAACCTTCAATCTCTTTTACGGTGATCCTGCAGAATTCTTTATAGCAGCATTATTGCCTTCATACACTGAAAGAAAAAATTCTTCACTTGTTTATATGGTGGATGGCCTTATAAAAATAAGTGCTTACCCCGAAAGTGGTTTTTACAGGGATAATATTTCAGAACTGCTTGCACATATCAGGGCAGCAAAGAAAAAACACAGGAAAATACTTTTAATAGGAGTAAGCTTTGCCCTTCTTGACCTTGCTGAAAAATATCATCCTGATCTGTCGGGAATTTTTATCATGGAAACCGGCGGGATGAAAGGAAGAAGGAAGGAAATAACAAGAGGGGAGATGCACTCTTTACTTAAGAGAAATTTCAAGGTTGGGAGTATCCATTCTGAATATGGAATGACGGAGCTGTTAAGCCAGTCTTATTCAAAAGGGGACGGGATCTATTTTACTCCTCCGTGGATGAAAATATTTATCAGGGATCCACAGGATCCGTTATCCCTGATCGTGGAACCCGGGAGAACAGGAGGGATAAATGTAATTGACCTGGCAAATATCCATTCATGTTCCTTCATCGCAACCGATGATCTGGGCAAGGTTCATGAAGACGGAAGCTTTGAAGTGTTAGGTCGTTTGGACAGCACCGACATCCGCGGCTGCAATCTGTTGCCGGAATAATGAATTGTCTGGATGTCTAATTGTCAAATAAATCACAAACTAAAATTGACAGTCAGACAATCAGACAATCAGACAGCAAGACAGTCAGACACTTTAAATACCTAATTTGGTTTTAATTTCCGGGGGTATGGCATTTTTATGGACCATGATAAAGAGGGTCTTTGCCCTGACATAGCTTTCCGACATGTTCAGGTATCCTCCGAAAGCATTTCTGTCAGT